>NZ_JBSHGQ010000001.1:0-32246 GCF_053617895.1 Microbacterium sp. NPDC055683
CCCAGGAGACGGGGCCGCCGCTGGCGTGCGGGGCGGAGGAGGGTGTCTGTGAGAATCGAGGGCATGATGCGGGGCCGGATCGCAGCGGGGATGGTCGTGCTCGTCGCCGGAGGCGCGCTCGCCGCATGCACGGCGGCGCCGACCGGTGAGGAAGGACCGCCTCAGGCGACGACGGACGACTGCGAGAGCGGTGCGCCGATCGCGCAGGCCTTCGACAACGGGTCGGAATGGGCCATGTGCTGGGGCGTCGACCCCGACCGGGGGCTCGTGCTGTCGGACATCCGCTTCACCCCCGCGGGCGGCGAGTCGGTGCTCGTCGCCGAGGAGATCGCGATCGCCCAGCTCGAGGTGCCCTACGACTCCGGCGAGAACACGACCTACGACATCACGTCGGCGGGCTTCGGCGGCACGAAGATGCAGACGCTCACCGAGACCGAGTGCACGGGCGAGCGGGTGGCCGCCGACATCCCCGACATCGGCGACGGCACATACGGCGAGGTCAAGAACCGCGAGGTGCTGTGCGCGGAGGTCGTCGACGGCGGTCTCGGCTACCGTTCGGGCGACTTCGGCGAGGTCGTCGCCGAGCGTCGCGAGGACTGGCAGCTCTCCACCATCTCGAAGGTGGGATGGTACGAGTACGTCACGCAGTACGTGTTCGGCTCCGACGGGGTCATCCGATCGGATCTCGGCGCGACGGGAGACATCTCGCCCATCGACTTCAGCGACCACGAGCACGGATCCGCCGTGGGGGAGGGCGACTCGGCGTACGCGACGAGCCACTCCCACAACGCGGTCTGGCGCATCCACTGGGCGCTCGACGCCCCCGGCGCCCTCGCCGTCGAGCAGTACGACGCCGAGGACACGGGGGAGATGGGCGCGCAGTCGCCCGTCGTCGAGGGCACGCTCGAGCGGATCGACCACCCCGCGACGGCGGTGTGGGAGGACAGGCGCTGGTGGCGCGTGCTCGCGCCCGACGTGCTCAACGACGACGGCCATCCGATCTCGTACGAGATCGAGCTCGGCCGGAGCGACACCTTCTCCTTCACGAGCGATCGGCTCGAGCACGGTGGCGGTGCCGCGTACGACGTGGCGTTCACGAACGACGATCCGTGCCAGCTGCTCGCGTCGCGCAACAGCCTCACCTCCGACTGCGGGCGCAGCGTGCACGAGTACATCGAGGACACCGCGGACGACCAGCTGGCCGACGTCGTGTCGTGGGTCGCGGTGGGCTTCCACCACGTGGTGCGCGACGAGGACCAGTCGCCCATGGACATGCACTGGCAGGGGTTCGCGCTGCGTCCGCGCGACCTCACCGCACAGCGCGTGGCCGTGCCGGAGGAGCGCGAGGACCTCAACGGCGAGCTCGAGGGCGATCGCGCGGACTGGTATCAGCTCGACGACGACGGCTGAGCCGGCGGTCGGGGCGGACCTCAGCTGTCCGTGCCGTCTGTCGTGGTTCCCTCGGTCGTGCTGTCGTCGGGGACCGTCCCGTCGGGCATCTCGGGCGGTGTGCCGCCCTGGAACCCCTGGCCGCCCTGCCCGCCCGGGAACGTGCCGTCGCCCGGGAAGCCGCTCTGGCTCGCGGTTCCCGCCATGCCCGCGCCGACCGCGACGCCGCCGCCGAAGGCGAGCCCCAACGCGATGAGGGCGCCTGCGACGATGCCGACGATCTTCAGGATGCGGCGCCTCCTGCGCGGCTGCTCGGGCGCCGGTTCGCCCGCCTCGGCGCCGTACGGCTGCCCCGGGGCGGGCTGGGTGTACGGGCGCTGGGCGTAGGCGGGCTGGGCGTACGGGGGCGCGTCGTACGCGGGCGCCGCGGATTCGGAGGTCGGAGTCGTCATGCGCCCACTCTCGTGCGCGTCGTGAGGGGAAGGGCATGGATAGGCCATGAGGCCGCTATGAGCGCGCATGACCGGACTCCCCATCCGCCACATGGGTCCCTCAGGTTTACACCGGTCGCCGCCAGCCCCTAGAGTTGGGGGGATCACAGGGAAGGGTCGTGGGGGAATGGCAGAACTGCCCGACGTGCGGTTTCTCACGGTCGCCGAAGTCGCCGACATCATGCGCGTCTCGAAGATGACCGTCTACCGGCTCGTCCACTCCGGCGAGCTCCCCGCCGTGCGCTTCGGGCGCAGCTACCGGGTACCGGAGTCCGCCGTGACGGCCATGCTCGAGGTGCCCGCCGACCGCCCCGTCGCCGACGCGGGCTGACGGGCTGGACCCATCCGGCGATGAGCTAGAATGCTCTGAGGCACTTTTCGTGGTGCCCGTTCCCGGACGGCAGCGACGCGCGTCGCCGGGCCGTCCAACCCCTGACATTAGTGAGGTTCCCGTGGGTTCTGTCATCAAGAAGCGCCGCAAGCGCATGGCGAAGAAGAAGCACCGCAAGCTGCTTCGCAAGACGCGCCACCAGCGCCGCAACAAGAAGTAAGCGGCTTCCCTCTCACGCCGGCCCGTTGCCAACGGGTCGGCGTTTGCGGTTTCACGGGATACTTGAGGACATGAACGAGATCTCGGTCCAGGAGCTCCGCACGCGCGACGGCGTGCCCCTCATCGACGTGCGCGAGGCGCACGAGTTCGCGGCCGGTCGCGTCCCGGGCGCCGTGAACATCCCGATGTCGGAGCTCGGCGCGCGTCTGGACGAGCTCCCCGCTGAGGCCTTCGACGTCATCTGCGAGATCGGCGGACGCTCAGCCCGCGTCGTCGAGGCGCTCTCGGCGCGCGGTTACGAGGCGACCAACGTCGCCGGCGGCACGAGCGCGTGGCGCGAGGCCGGCTTCGACGTCGAGGCCTGACAGGGATGACCCGGCTCACCCTCATCGGAAAGCCCGACTGCCACCTGTGCGACGTCGCGCGCGAGGTCGTCGACCAGGTGGTCGCCGACCTCCCCGACGAGACGGCCGACGGCGTCGAGGTCGTCGAGCTGTCGATCGCGGACGACCCCGCCCTCCACGCCGAATGGTGGGAGAAGATCCCCGTCGTCCTCATCGACGGCCGGCTTCACGGCCACTGGCGCGTCTCACCCGAGCGGCTCCGCGCCGCCCTGCTCCCCTGACCCGAAAGGCACCCTCATGGCCATCCGCCACATCGTCCTGTTCCAGCTCGCCGCAGCCGACGACGCCGTGCGCGCGGCGCATGCCGCGGAGGCGAAGCGCCGCCTCGAGGGCCTCGTCGGCGTCGTGCCGGGGCTCGAGTCGCTGACCGTGTCGTCGAACGCCGCGTTCCACGGCACCAACTACGACATCGTGCTCGACTCGGTGTTCCCCGACGTCGCCGCGCTGGAGGCCTACCAGGTGCACCCCGCGCACGTCGAGGTCGCCGACTACATCGGCACCATCCGCAGCGCCCGCGCCGGGATCGACATCGAGATCTGAGTCACCCCGCAGATGCGAGAACGCCCCCGCCTCGGCGCGGGCGTTCTCGCATCGGGCTCAGGCCTCGTCGTCCTCGGGGACGAAGTCGACGCCCGCCTCGGCGCGCTGCTCCGGCGTGATCGGGGCGGGTGCGGCCGTGAGCGGGTCGTAGCCGCTGCCGACCTTGGGGAACGCGATGACCTCGCGGATCGAGGTCGCACCGGCGAGCAGGGAGACGACGCGGTCCCAGCCGAACGCGATGCCGCCGTGCGGCGGCGCGCCGAACTGGAAGGCGTCGAGCAGGAAGCCGAACTTCTCCTGCGCCTCGTCGGGGCCGATGCCCATGACCTCGAACACCCGCTCCTGCACGGCGCGCTGGTGGATTCGGATCGAGCCGCCGCCGATCTCGTTGCCGTTGCAGACGATGTCGTAGGCGTAGGCGAGAGCGTCGCCCGGAGCGTCCTCGAAGCGGTCGATCCATTCGGGCTTGGGCGACGTGAAGGCGTGGTGCACGGCCGTCCAGGCGGAGTGGCCGAGGTCGACGTCGTCGTCCTCGCCCGTCGGCTTGAACAGCGGCGCGTCGACGACCCACACGAACGACCAGGCGTTCTCGTCGATCTGGCCCGTGCGCTTGGCGATCTCGACACGCGCGGCGCCGAGCAGCGCGCGCGCCTCGCCCGTGCGGCCGGCCGCGAAGAACACCGCGTCGCCGGGCTGCGCGCCCGTCGCGGCCGCCAGGCCCGCGCGCTCGGCGTCGGAGAGGTTCTTCGCGACGGGGCCGCCGAGCTCGCCGTCCTCGCCGAACGTGACGTAGGCGAGGCCCTTCGCGCCGCGCGACTTCGCCCAGTCCTGCCACGCGTCGAACTGACGGCGGGGGAGCGAGGCGCCGCCCGGGTGCACGACCGAGCCGACGTACTCCTGCTGGAACACGCGGAACGTCGTGTCGGCGAAGAACTCCGCCAGCTCGACGATGGCGTTGCCGAACCGCAGGTCGGGCTTGTCGGAGCCGTAGAGGCGCATGGCGTCGGCGAACGTGATCCGCTCGATGGGCCGCGGGATCTCGACGTCGATGAGCTGCCACAGCGCCGCGACGATCTCCTCGCCGAGCGCGATGACGTCCTCCTGGTCGACGAAGCTCGCCTCGATGTCGAGCTGCGTGAACTCGGGCTGGCGGTCGGCGCGGAAGTCCTCGTCGCGGTAGCAGCGGGCGATCTGGTAGTACCGCTCGATGCCGCCCACCTGCAGCAGCTGCTTGAACAGTTGCGGCGACTGCGGAAGGGCGTACCAGCTGCCGGGGCTGAGCCGCGCCGGCACGAGGAAGTCGCGCGCGCCCTCCGGCGTCGAGCGGGTGAGCGTCGGCGTCTCGACCTCGACGAAGTCGTGGCCCTCGAGCACGCGGCGTGCGGCGGCGGAGGCCTTCGAGCGCAGGCGCATTGCGGCGGCGGGCGCCGGACGGCGCAGGTCGAGGTAGCGGTGCTTGTAGCGCGCGTCCTCGCCGACGGTCTCCGTGCCGTCGAGCGCCGTCGACACCTGGAACGGCAGCGGCGCTGACTCGTTGAGCACCTCGACCTCGGTCGCGATGACCTCGATGTCGCCCGTCGCGAGGTTGGCGTTGGCGTTGCCCTCGGGTCGCTGCGACACCTCGCCCGTGACCTTCAGAACGAACTCGCTGCGCAGCGGGTGCGCCGTCTCCTCGTCGCGGATGACCACCTGGGCGATGCCGGACGCATCGCGCAGATCGATGAAGGCGACGCCTCCGTGATCGCGACGGCGGTCGACCCAGCCCGTGAGGGTGACGGTCTGACCGATGTGCTCGGCTCGCAGGGAGCCGGCCGTATGAGTGCGGAGCACGGGGGATCCTCCTGAAGGGGAAAGGGAACCGCACCATTCTACGGGCGCGCCGTGCGGCACCCGCCCAGGGCCATCCGATCGACCGCGCACAGGAATCCCCGATCCTCGACCGATATCTTCGAGACCACGAGCACCCCCGCCGCATACGACGGAAAGGCACCTCCATGACGACGACCGAGATCGCGGCCGCCGCCGATCAGGGCTCCTGGCTCTCCACCCTCGTGGACGCCGTGGTGGGGCTCATGGACGTGATCGGGCCGTACGGCGCCGGCGTCGCCATCGCCGCGGAGAACCTCTTCCCGCCGCTGCCGAGCGAGGCCATCCTCCCCATGGCGGGCCTCGCCGCGAGCCGCGGGTCGTTCGCGCTGTGGGAGGCCATCCTCTGGACCACCGTCGGCTCGCTGCTCGGAGCCCTGCTGCTCTACGGCATCGGGGCGTGGTTCGGCGTCGATCGCCTCCGCCGTATCGCCGCGAGGCTGCCGCTCGTCGACGCGAAGGACGTCGACCGCACGGTCGCCTGGTTCGAGAAGCACGGCGGCAAGGCCGTGTTCTTCGGGCGCTTCGTCCCCATCTTCCGCAGCCTCATCTCGATCCCGGCCGGTGTGGTGCGCATGCCGCTGTGGCGGTTCGCGCTCCTCACGACGCTCGGGAGCCTCATCTGGAACACGGCGTTCATCCTCGTCGGGTGGTACCTCGGCGAGGCCTGGCACATCGTCGAGCAGTACATGGACGTCGTGCAGAACGTCGTCATCGTCGGTGTCGTGGCCGCCGTGGGATGGTTCGTCGTCGTGCGCGTGCGGGCGCAGCGCGCCGATCGCCGCGCCGAGCAGGCCGGTGCGGCGGAGGCCCCCGCCGCCGACTGACACGGGTAGCGTGGGGGCGTGCCAGCCGAACGACTCCACCTCGTCCGCCACGGCGAGGTCTTCAATCCGCTGCGTGTGCTCTACGAGCGCATCCCCGGCTTCCGGCTGAGCGACGACGGCAGGCGGATGGCCCGCGCGGCCGCCGAGCACGTCAGGGCCCTCGACCGCCCCGTGTCGTCGCTCGTGTGCTCGCCGCTCGAACGCACACGCGAGTCGGCCGAGCCGTTCTCCGAGCTCTTCGACCTCGAGCCCGTGCCCGACGACCGCGTGATCGAGCCGTGGAACTCCTTCGCCGGCAAGCGGATGAGCCGCGCGGTGCTCGTCCCCGGCAACTGGTGGCTGCTGCGCAACCCCTCCCGGCCGAGCTGGGGCGAGCCGTACCGGCAGGTCGCCGACCGCGTCGGCGCCGCGATGGATGACGCCTGGGATGCGGCTGACGGGGGCGACGTCGTCGTCGTCACGCATCAGGCGCCGATCTGGATCACGCACCTCGCCGTCGCCGGTCTGCCGCTGCAGCACGACCCGCGCACGCGCCGCTGCGCGCTCTCCAGCGTGACGTCGTTCGAGCGGAAGGGCGATGTGTGGCGCGAGGTCGACTACGCCGAGCCCGCGCCCACGACGGGCGCCGTCGACGTCGGCGCCGTCTGACGCCGTTCACCCGGCGGCCCCCTGCGGGACCGCCGACCTTCACCGCCGGGCCCTCGCCCGTACCCCCGCCGTTCACATGAGCCGCCGACCGTAGAAGGCCAGCGGGAGGCGCCCGCGGCGGAGGTCATGTGAGCGGTTCGGACGGACGGGCGATCCACGCCCGCGCGGTGGTCACCGACTTCGACGGCGTCCACACCGACGACACCGCCCTCGTCGACGCCGACGGCCGCGAGCTCGTGCGGGTCAGCCGCTCCGACGGCATGGGAGTCGCGCTGCTGCGTCGCGCGGGCATCCCCTTCCTCATCCTCTCCACGGAGACCGACGGCGTCGTGTCGGCCCGCGCGAGGAAGCTCCGCGTCGACGTGCGCCAGGGGCTCGACGACAAGGCCGCGGTGCTGCGCGAGTGGGCGGACGGGCAGGGCGTCCCGCTCGCCGACGTCGCGTACCTCGGCAACGACGTCAACGACCTCGCCTGCCTCGCGATCGTGGGATGGCCCGTGGCCGTGCCGGGGTCGCATCCCGATGTGCTCGGCGCCGCGCGCATCGTCCTCGACCGGGCGGGCGGCGACGGGGCCGTCCGCGAACTGGCGGAGCGCGTCCTGCGTTCGCGCGCCGGCGGCGCTCTCGCGGGAGCCGGCGCATCCACCCCGTCCTCATCATCCTCGGAGGAGAACCCATGACGGTCACGATCGGCACGCGCACGCTCGGCGCGGAGCATCCCACCTACGTCATCGCGGAGATCGGCCTCAACCACAACGGCTCGGTCGACATCGCGAAGGAGCTCGTCGACGTCGCCGCGGCGGCGGGCGCGGACGCCGTCAAGTTCCAGAAGCGCACGCCCGAGATCTCGACCCCCGCGCACATGCGCGACGTCCCGCGCGAGACGCCGTGGGGCACGATGACCTACCTCGAGTACCGGTACCGCGTGGAGTTCGGCCGCGACGAGTACCGGGAGATCGGCGCGCACGCGAACGCGCTCGGCCTCGACTGGTTCGCCTCGCCGTGGGACGAGCCGTCGGTCGCCTTCCTCGAGGACCTCGACGTCGTCGCGCACAAGGTCGCGTCGGCGAGCCTCACCGATGACGGCCTGCTGACCGCCCTGCGCGACACGGGCAAGCCGGTCATCCTCTCCACGGGCATGTCGACGATGGAGCAGATCGACCGCGCCGTCGACCTGCTCGGCACCGAGCGGCTCGTGCTGCTCCACGCGACCTCGACCTACCCGCTGCCGCTCGACGAGGCGAACCTGCGCATGATCCCGACGCTGCAGCAGCGCTTCGTCGACGTGCCGGTGGGGTACTCGGGGCACGAGACCGGGCTCGCGCTCTCGCTCGCGGCGGTCGCCCTCGGCGCCGTCGCGGTCGAACGCCACATCACGCTCGATCGCGGCATGTGGGGGTCGGACCACGCCGCGTCGATCGAACCGCAGGAGCTCGCCGCCCTCGTGGCGGGCATCCGCGAGATCGAGCCAGCGCTCGGCGACGGCGTGAAGCGCGTCTTCCCGGGTGAGCTCGCCCCCATGGCGAAGCTGCGCCGCGTGGGGGCCGCGGTCTGACGCTCCCGCGCCATACAGCATCGACCCAGGTGGCGCAAAGGCGCGAACGTAGGATGGGGGCTGTGCGAAAGCCCGCCGCAGCCCCCGTCTCCCGCGCCCCTCGGACGCGCCGTGCGCTCGCGGCGGCAGCGGTCGTCGCGCTCGGCGCCGGTCTCGCCGCCTGCGCCGCAGATCCCGTCGCCGAGGCGTATGCGAACGGCACGAACCAGGGCTACATCCCGAGCGACTTCCGCGTGAAGGAGATCCCCGAGGGCGAGCGCGGCGAGCCCGTCGAGTGGGCGGGCGTCACGGAGGACGGCGACGAGCTCACGAGCGACGACGTCGCGGGCGACGTCACGGTCGTGAACTTCTGGTACGCCGCGTGCGGCCCGTGCCGCGTCGAGGCGGCCGACCTCGAGGCGGTCTGGCAGGAGTACGAGGGCGAGGGCGTGTCGTTCGTGGGCGTCAACACCTACGACCAGGCCGACACCGCGAAGGCGTTCGCCGAGCAGTGGGGCGTGACCTACCCCAGCCTCATCGACATCGACGACGGGCGCGCCAAGCTCGCCTTCGCGGGAGCCACGTCGATCGCGGCGACGCCGACGACCCTCGTGCTCGACGCGGAGGGGCGCATCGCCGCCGTGCTCATCGGCCAGCTCGAGGGCGCGTCGATCCTCTCCACGCTCGTGGCCGACACGCTCGCGGAGTCGGCGTGACGCCCGCGGGCGCGGCGTCGTGAGCCTCGACGCCGTCGTCTTCGGCGGGGCGCTGTGGCTCGCGATCCCCATCGCGATGCTCGCAGGGCTCGTCTCGTTCGTCTCGCCGTGCGTGCTGCCGCTCATCCCGGGCTACCTCGGCTTCATCGGCGGCGCCGTCGCGCCGCGCGGAGGGGCGGATGGCGCGGTGCCGGGGGGCTCGCGCGGCCGGCTCGTGGGCGGCACGCTCCTCTTCATCGCCGGGTTCACGCTCGTCTTCGTCTCGATCATCGTGCTCGGCGGCCTCGCGGGAGGCGCCATGGCGCGCTTCAGCGTGCTCTACGGCGACCTCGTCACGCGCATCCTCGGCGTCGTCGTCATCGTGATGGGCGTCGTCTTCCTCGGGTTCCTCGGCTTCGCGCAGCGGATCGCGCGCCCCCAGGTCAAGAGCGGCCTCGGCCTCGTCGGCGCACCGCTGCTCGGCATCGCGCTGGGCCTCGGATGGGCGCCGTGCATCGGCCCCACGCTCACCGCCATCATGTCGATCGCGTTCCTGCAGGGCGACGGATGGCGTGCCGGCGTGCTGGGGCTCGCCTATTCGCTCGGGCTCGGCATCCCGTTCCTCCTCGTCGCGCTCGGCTTCGGCTGGGCCACGCGCTCCACGGCGTTCCTGCGCCGGCACATCCGCGCCGTCAACATCGTCGGCGGCGCGCTCCTCATCGTCCTCGGCCTCCTCATGGTCACGGGCGTGTGGACCGACATCATGTCGCGTCTCGGCGCGCTCTTCGGCACGATCGAGGCGCCGCTGTGACCGCCGACCGGAAGGGCACCGTGACCGACACGCGCGACGGCAGCGAGCCGCTGCGGCCATCCGACCACGTCGACGGCGACGAGCAGATCACGCAGCCGACGCTGGGCCTCACCGGGTGGCTGCGGTGGGGATGGCGTCAGCTGACGAGCATGCGCACGGCGCTCGTGCTGCTGCTCCTCCTCGCGATCGCCGCCGTGCCCGGCTCGATCTTCCCGCAGCGGATGGCGAACCCCAACGGCGTCACGCAGTGGGAGAGCGAGAACCCCGACCTCTTCCCCGTGCTCGATGCGCTGCAGCTGTTCGACGTGTACCAGTCGGCGTGGTTCTCGGCGGTCTACATCCTGCTGTTCGTCTCGCTCATCGGGTGCATCCTGCCGCGCACGAAGCACCACTGGAAGGCGCTCCGCACGCGACCGCCGCGGACGCCGGCCCGGCTGACGCGCCTCGACGACTTCCGCGAGGAGCGCGTCGACGCGGAGGACGCCGACGCCGAGGCCGCGCACGCGGTCGATCTCGCCGCGGCGCAGCTGAGATCCCAGGGGTACCGCATCGAGCGCTACGACGGCCGGGGGTCGTACTCCGTCTCGGCCGAGCGCGGCTACCTCCGCGAGACCGGCAACCTCGTCTTCCACGCCGCGCTCGTCGGCGTTCTGCTCACGGTCGGCATCGGCGGCGGCTTCGCGTACACGGGGCAGCGCGTCGTCGTGGAGGGCACGACGTTCGTCAACACCCTCCTCGACTACTCGTCGATGAACAGGGGCCGCTTCGTCTCCGAGACGGCGCTGTCGCCCTACGCCATGAAGCTCGACTCGTTCGACGTCAGCTACGTCGAGTACGGCGCGGCGGGCTCCGGGCAGGCGGGCGACTTCTCGGCCAATGTCACGGTGACGCACACCGACGGCTCCCAGAGCGAGGAGGCCGTGGTCGTCAACCATCCGCTCCAGCTCGACGGCGACGCCATCTACCTCCTCGGAAACGGCTACGCGCCCACCATCACGGTGCGCGACGCCGACGGCGACATCGTCTTCCACGACTCGGTGCCCTTCCTGCCGCAGGACGCCGCCATGACGTCGACGGGCGTCGTGAAGGTGACCGACGGCCTTCCGGAGCAGCTCGGGATGGTCGGGTTCTTCTATCCCACCCAGGTCGCGCTCGACACGGGGGCGTTCGCCTCCGCGTACGGCGACCTGCTGAACCCCGCGCTCACGCTCAACGTCTACGCGGGCGACCTCGGCATCGACGACGGCACGCCGCGGTCGGTCTACGCGCTCGACGTCACGGGGCTCGAGCAGCTCACGGGCGGCGACACCGGCGTCGACTCGATCGAGCTCGCCCCCGGCGAGACCGCGGACCTGCCCGACGGCATGGGAACCATCACGTTCGAGGACGAGACGCCGGAGGACGCGCCGTCCGACGTCGGCTACACCGAGTCGGTCAAGCGGTTCGCGTCGCTCCAGATCCATCACGACGCCTCGGCCGTCGGCGTGCTGGTCTTCGCCGTGCTCGCGACGCTCGGCCTCCTCGTCGCGCTGTTCGTGCCGCGCCGCCGCATGTGGGTGAAGGCGACGCCGGACGGCGACGGCGTGCGCCTCGAGTACGCCGCGCTCGCCCGCGGCGAGGATCCCGCCCTCGCCGCCGCCGTCGACCAGCTGCGCGACCGGCACCGCGCGGCGATGGACTCCTGACGGCCTCCCGACCGAACCCGAAACCTAGGATGGACCCATGCAGCTCGATGCCGTGACGCTGGACACCTTCTCCGTCGTCCTCGTGTGGACGGCGGTCTCCCTCTACGTGATCGCGTTCATCGCGTACGCCGTCGACCTCGCGAACCGCTCGCAGTCGTCGCTCGTCGCGAAGGACGCGGCGCAGGCGAGGCAGCTCGCGGGCGTCGGCGCGCGCGCCGCGACGGCCACGGGCTCCGAGACGCCCGCACAGGCGAAGGCCCCGCGCTACGTGTGGGGCCGGATCGGCACGTCGATGGCGTGGCTCGGGTTCGTCTTCCACCTCGGGGCGACGGTGCTGCGCGGCGTCGCGTCGGGGCGCGTGCCATGGTCGAACATGTACGAGTTCGCCATGACGGGGACCCTCCTCATCACGGCCGTCTACCTCGGGGTGCTGTTCTGGAAGGACCTGCGCTTCCTCGGCGCCTTCATGACCGGGCTCGTCACCGTGCTGCTCGGCGCGTCGTCGATGTTCTACGTCGAGATCGTGCCGCTCATGGACCCGCTCAAGTCGATCTGGCTCGTCATCCACGTGTTCGTCGCATCGCTCGCGACGGCGTTCCTCGCGCTCGCCTTCGGCCTCTCGGTCCTGCAGCTGCTGCAGGCGCGGCGGGAGCGCCTGGCCGTGGCGGCGGAGGGAGAGGCCCCGCGGCGCAGCATGCTCCGGACCATCCCGAGCGCCGAGGCGCTCGAGGGACTCGCGTACCGGTTCGCCATCATCGGGTTCATCTTCTGGACCTTCACGCTCATCGCGGGCGCCGTGTGGGCCAACGACGCATGGGGCCGCTACTGGGGCTTCGACACCAAGGAGGTCTGGACGTTCATCATCTGGGTCCTCTACGCGGGCTACATCCACGCGCGCGCGACGCGCGGCTGGCGCGGCACGCGATCGGCGTGGCTGTCGATCGTCGGCTTCGTGGCGGTCATCTTCAACTTCACGATCGTCAACATGTTCTTCGAGGGGCTGCACGCGTACAGCGGCCTGAGCTGACGCACGTGTGAAGCCCCTGGACGCCTCCCGACCCGGTCTGCATAGGCTGGTCGGATGGCCGGGACGGGGAGACTGCACGCGCTCGACGGCGTGCGGGGCGCGGCGGCGCTCGTCGTCGTGCTCTACCACGCGAGCCTCATCGCCCAGCCCTTCGCCGACGACGGCACGGCCCGGCTCATCTGGGAGACCGCGACGGAGACGCCCCTCAAGCTCGGATTCGCGGGCACCGAGGCGGTGCAGGTGTTCTTCGTCCTGTCGGGTCTCGTCATCACGCTTCCCGCCCTCCGCGACGGGTTCTCCTGGCCCGGCTACGCGGTCTCGCGCCTCGTCCGCCTCTACCTGCCGGTGTGGGCGGCCATCCTCCTCGCCGTCCTGCTCGTCGTCGTGCTCCCTCGCGACGAGGCCGCCGTGACGGCCGACGCGTGGATCGTCAACGCGAACATCGTCTTCCCCGACTGGGAGCTCGCCCTGCGCGAGGCGACGCTGACGCCCGCGTCGTACGACACCGTGAACACGCTGTGGTCGCTGCGGTGGGAGCTGCTCTTCAGCATCCTCCTGCCCGCCTACGTGGCGATCGCCCTGCTCGTGCGGCGGTGGGCCCGGAGTGCCGCAGCGCTGTGCGTGCTCGCGATGGTCCTCGGCCGCGTCCTCGACGAGGCGCCCTTCGATCTCGACGCCCTCGTCTACCTGCCGACGTTCTTCCTCGGCTGCCTGATCGCCGTGCGCCTCGATGACATCCGGGAGTGGGCGGGGGCACGGCGGCGCCCGGTGTTCTGGGCGGCGGCCACGGCCGTATCGGCGCTCGTCCTCATCGCGGCGTGGTGGACTCGGCCCTTCGTCCCGCGCTCCACGCCGCTCGGCGACGCGCTGTGGGGGCTCGCGGGCGCGGGGGCGGCGGGCCTCATCCTCGTCGCGATCGGCTCTCCTCTCGCCGCGCGCGCGCTGTCCTCGCCGCCGCTGCGGTGGCTCGGCGAGATCTCCTTCAGCCTCTACCTCGTGCACGCGCCGCTCCTCGCGACCCTCGCGTTCGCGTGGGGCGACGCGCACTGGATGGCGGTCGCCGCCGTCGGCGTGCCCGCGAGCCTCGCGCTCGCGTGGGCGTTCTTCCGGGTCGTCGAACGGCCGGCGCACCGGGCCGCGCGCGCAGCGGGATCGCGCGCGGCCGCCGTGTTCAGCCGGTCTTCCGGCGACGGGCGCGACGCATCGCCCGCGCCCACGCGCGCGTGACGGCCTCGTCCGAGTAGGCCCGCGCTGTGCGCACGGCCGCTCGCCGCATCCGCACGCGCTCGCGCTCGGGCAGGTCACGCAGGCGCACGATGGCGCTCGCGAGGGCCTCCTCGTCGCCCGCCGGCACGAGGAAGCCGTTCTCGCCGTCGCGGATGATGTCGGCCGGCCCGTACGGCACGTCGTAGGCGATCGGCAGGCATCCCGCCGCCATGGCCTCGACGAGGACAAGCGGGAAGCCCTCCGACGTCGACGTCGAGAGGAGGAACGAGGCGCGTGCGAGCTCGGCGGAGGCATCGGGGGAGTAGCCGCGCAGCCGGACACGCTCGTCGGCGGATGCCGCGAGCGCGTCGTGCTCCTCGCCCTCGCCCCAGATGTCGAGCGAGACGTCGGCGCCTGCATCGGCGGCGGCCCGCACGGCGCGCATCGCGTGATCCACGCGCTTGCGCCGCGTCAGGCTCGCGAGCATGACGCCTCGACCCGGCTCCCTCCCCGCGGTCAGCGGCGCGGGCGGCAGATCGCGGCCGTTCGGCACCACCTCGAGCCCCGCATGCGGACCGAGCAGCGCGACGACGTCGTCGCGCTGGCGCGGGGTGAGGAGCACGACGGCGTCGAAGCCGTCGAGGTCCTCGAACACGCGGCGCCGCGACTCGCGCAGGCGGCCGTGCGGTCGACGCGTGCCGACGAGGTGGGAGGCATGCACGACGTGCATCGTCACGACATGGGGGCGGCGATACGCGATCGCCCACGGCGCGACGGTCTTGCTGTCGACGACGACGAACGAGGGCTCGCCGCTCGTCACGGCGTCGAGCCATGCGCGGTACAGGTGCGCGATGCGCCCCCACGAGCGCACAGGCGTGCCGTCCGCGCCGCACAGGACGACCGACTTGCCGCCCGGCGTGCCCCGTACGCCCACGTCGCGGCGCTCGGACAGCAGGAGCGATCCGTCGAGCCGGAAGTGATCGGTCTGCAGGATGGCGCCGTCCGGCGCGCGGCGCACGCGGCTCAGCACGCGGCCATCCCGCGTCCGCTCGTCGATGCGCTCACCGGGTGCGGGCGGCAGCGCGGAGATCGGCGTGAACGGGTGGCGATCGAGCGCCAGCGAGCCGCCGGGGAGGGAGCGGCCGCGCAGCCAGTCCCACAGGTTGACGAGCTCCACGGCCTCGGCGAGGCGCCCCGCGGCGCGGAGCCGCTCGGCGCGCGCCGGGTAGTCGGGGTCGGGGTCGAGGGTGAGGACCGAGACCGGCTCGCCGGCGAGGCGCGAGAAGGCCGCGCTCCGATGCAGCAGCGCGGACGTCATCCCTCCCGCCTCGTCGGCCACCGCCCAGGTGAGCGCGTACTGCGCGCCGGACGGGAGTCGGATACCGCGCGAGAGCATGCGGACGAGGGTAGCCGCGGCATCTGAGGGATGCACGAGCTTGACATGCTGTTGCTTTGTGTTGTTTTGAGTTGTATTCTGTGGGAATCCGAAGGAGGACGCATGTACGCGACGGAGCGCAGGGAGCTCATCGAGCAGGCACTCGCCGACGACGCGCGAGTCGCCGTCGCCGACCTGGCCGAACGGCTGAGCGTCACGACCGAGACCGTCCGGCGCGACCTCGCCGTCCTCGAGCAGGCGGGCGTACTGCGCCGCGTGCACGGCGGTGCCGTGCCCGCGGGCCGCGGCAGCCTCGCGGAGGCCGACCTGCGCGAGCGGGCAGGGCGCAGCGGAGCCGCCAAGCGCGCGATCGCGGAGCGGGCGGCCGCCGAGATCGAGGACGGCTTCGCCGGCTCGCTCCTGCTCGACGCGGGGACGACCACGGGGGCGCTCGCCGACCTGCTCCCCGCCCGGCTGGCGGGGGCCAGGGCAGAGGTCGTGACGCACGCGATCGCGCTCGCCGCCGGCCTCAGCGCCGCCGATGTCGCGCTCTCGGTCATCGGCGGGCGCGTCCGCGGCATCACGGGTGCGGCGGTCGGCGCGCGCACGGTCGACGCCATCGAGGCGCTCCGCCCCGAGATCGCGTTCATCGGGACCAACGGCCTCTCGGCCGAATTCGGTCTCAGCACGCCCGACCCCGACGAGGCAGACGTGAAGGGGGCGATCGTGCGCTCCGCGCGTCGCGTCGTCCTGCTCGCCGACGCGACGAAGTTCGGCGAGGAGTCGCTGCAGCGCTTCGCGCGCCTCGACGAGATCGACGTGCTCGTGACCGACGCCGCGCCGGAGGGGGACCTGGCCGCCGCCCTCCGCGACGCCGGTGTGGAGGTGCGGGTCGCATGATCGTCACGCTCACGGCCAACCCTGCCCTCGACCGCACCATCGCGCTGGACGCGCCCCTCGCGCCCGGCGAGGTGCAGTCGGCGTCGTCCGTGCAGGAGGACGCGGCGGGCAAGGGCGTCAACGTGGCGCGCGTGCTCGGGGCATTCGGCGCCGAGGCGCTCGCCGTGCTGCCGGTCGCCGATGACGACCCGTACCGGCGCCTGCTCCCCGTCGAGCTTCCCGTGCGGTCGGTCGCCGCGCCCGCCGCGGCCCGGGTCAACCTCGCGCTCACCGACGCCGCCGGCGAGACGACGAAGATCAACCTCGCGGGAGCCCCGCTCGGGGTCGCCGTCGTCGACGCGCTCGTCGACGCGGTCGTGCACGCCGCCGACGGCGCCGACTGGCTCGCCCTGTGCGGTTCCCTCCCCGCGGACGCCCCCGACGACCTGTACGCGCGCATCATCGCCGAGGTACGTCAGCGGGCGGCGACTCCGCCGCGCATCGCCGTCGACGCGACGGGGGCGGCGCTCGCCGCCGTCGTCTCCGCCGCCGACGCGATCGGACCCGTCGACCTCGTGAAGCCCAACGAGCAGGAGCTCGCGCAGCTCGTGGCCGACATCGTCCCCGGCGCCGATCGCGGCGCGCTGCTCGCCGAGGTGCGCGGCGACGCCGTCGGCGCATCCGCACGGCTCGCGCGCCGTATCGTGCCGATCGCGGCGCGCACCGCCCTCGTCACGCTCGGCGGCGACGGCGCCCTGCTCGTCGACGCCGACGGCACATGGCACGCCGGCATCCCCGCCGGCGTCGAGGTGCGCAGCACCGTGGGGGCGGGCGACAGCTCGCTCGCCGGCTATCTGCTCGCCGAGCTGCGCGGCGCCGACGCACCGGAGCGGCTGCGCTCCGCCGTGCGTTGCGGCTCCGCGACCGCGTCGCTCCCCGGCACGCGGCTCGCGACCCCCGCCGACCTCCCGTCCGGCGACATCCCCGTCCGCCCGCTCGTCTGAGCCGGCGGCCATCCCCCACCCGACACCCCCAGGAGGGCCCCGTGTCCACCACACCGTCCACCATCACCCCGCGGCTCGTCAGCCTCGACGCGCCGCTCGGAGACGACAAGGAAGCCGTGCTCCGCGCCCTCTCGGCGCGCTTCGTCGCCGAGGGCAGGGCCGTCGACGCCGACGTGCTCTTCGCCGCCGCGTGGGCGCGCGAGGAGACCGACGCGACGGGCCTGCCGGGCGGCATCGCCATCCCGCACGCGAAGAGCGCGACGGTGACGGCCGCCTCGCTCGCCTTCGCCCGGCTGCGCCCCGGCGTCGACTTCGGCGCCGACGACGGCCCCGCCGACATCGTGTTCATGATCGCCGCGCCCGACACGGCGGCGGAGGAGCACCTCGCCGTCTTGTCGTCGCTCGCGCGGCATCTCATGGACGAGGACTTCCTCTCCGCCCTGCGCGCCGCGTCGACGGCCGAGGAGGCCGTGGGCATCGTGCGCCGCGCCATCGGAGAGGAGGAGGCCGCGTCCGCTCCCGTCGCGGCGCCCGCTCCCGCTCCCGTCGCCGCCGACGGCCTGCGGATCGACGGACGCCCCGCGCGCATCGTCGCCGTCACGGCCTGCGCGACGGGCATCGCGCACACCTACATGGCGGCCGATGCGCTCACGGCAGCCGCCACGAAGGCCGGCGTCGAGTTCGCCGTCGAGCCGCAGGGCTCGAGCGGGTTCGACCCGTTCGCATCGCAGACCATCCGCGACGCCGACGCGGTCATCTTCGCGGTCGACGTCGACGTGCGCGAGCCGCAGCGCTTCGCGGGCAAGCCCGTCGTGCGCCGCTCGGTGAAGGCCGGCATCGAGCACGCGGGCGAGCTCATCGAGGCGGCCGTCTCCGCCGCGCAGGATCCGGCGGCCGAGCGCGTGAGCGGATCGGCCGATGCCGCATCGGCGCCCGAGCAGCGCGAGTCGGCCGGGGCGCGCGTGAAGCGCGTGCTCCTCACGGGCGTGTCGTACATGATCCCGTTCGTCGCGGGCGGCGGTCTCCTCATCGCGCTCGGCTTCCTCTTCGGAGGGTTCGACATCACCGACAACGCGGGCGAGATCGTCGTGGGCAACGCCCTGTGGAACCTGCCGGCGGGAGGGCTCCTCGAGTACCTCGGCGCCGTGTTCTTCCAGATCGGCAGCATCTCGATGGGCTTCCTCGTCGCGGCGCTCGCGGGGTACATCGCCTTCGCGATCGCCGACCGGCCCGGCATCGCGCCGGGATTCGTCGCGGGGTCCGTGGCCGTGCTCATGAGCGCGGGCTTCATCGGCGGCATCGTGGGCGGCGTGCTCGCGGGACTCGCGGCGTGGTGGCTCGGATCGCTGAGCGTCCCGCGGTGGCTGCGCGGGCTCATGCCCGTCGTCATCATCCCGCTGCTCGGGTCGATCTTCGCGTCCGGTCTGCTCATCCTGTTCCTCGGATGGCCCATCGCGGCCCTCATGTCGGCCATGACGGATGGCCTCAACGGCCTCGCCGCCTCCGGCCTCATCGTCGTCGTGGGCCTCGTGCTCGGGCTCATGATGTGCTTCGATCTCGGCGGCCCCGTCAACAAGGTCGCCTACGCGTTCGCCGTCGCGAGCCTCGGCGCCGCGTCCGAGACGAACACCGTGCCGTACCTCATCATGGCCGCCGTCATGTCGGCGGGCATGGTGCCGCCGCTCGGCATGGCGCTCGCCTCGACCATCCTCGCGCCGAAGGCGTTCACCGCGCCCGAGCGCGAGAACGGCAAGGCGGCATGGCTGCTCGGAGCGTCGTTCATCTCGGAGGGCGCGATCCCGTTCGCCGCGGCCGACCCGCTGCGCGTCATCCCCGCCTCCATGCTCGGCGGCGCCGTCACGGGTGCGCTGTCGATGGTGTTCGGCGTCGGCTCCCGTGCGCCGCACGGCGGCATCTTCGTCGCGTTCGCGATCGACCCGATCTGGGGCTTCGCCCTCTCGGTCGTCGCGGGCACGATCGTCACGGCGCTCGCGGTCGTCGTCCTCAAGACCTTCGCCCGTCGTCGCGTCGACGCCGTCGCGGAGCCGGTGCTCGCCGCCGCCTGATCCGCCGCCGCGAACTGCGACCTGGGCGAGGTGGTGTCTCGCCCGGGTGGCAGTTCGCGGCCGTTCGGGGCTGTTTCGGGGCGGGAAGTGCGACCTGGGCGAGGTGGTGTCTCGTCGGGGTTGCAGTTCGCGGCCGTTCGGGGCGGTTTCGGGGCGGGAACTGCGACCTGGGGGAGGTCGTCTCTCGCCCGGGTGGCAGTTCGCGGCCGTTCGGGGCGGTTTCGGGGCGGGAAGTGCGACCTGGGGCGAGGGGAGAGGGCGCCGGAACCGGGCGAGGTCCTCACTCCCTCAGATCGGCGAGCGCCTTCTCGAGGCGGCGGGTGCGCGTCGCCTCCTGCTTCGCCTCGGCGATCGAGCGGGCGATCTCCTTGCGGCGCGTGAACGACAGCGCCTCGAACGCCGTGCGCGCGACCCCGTCGGCCGCGAGCGCCGCGGCGAGCTCGGGCGGCACCTCCACCGTCCGCCCGGCGTCGTCGAGCGCGATCTCGACATCGACCTCGTCGCCGATCTCGACGCCGAGCTGCGCGCGGGCCGACTTGCTGAGCCCGAGCATGTTCTCGCCGCCCATCCGCGCGATGCGCAGCCGTGCCGTGGCACCGTCGATCGTGACGACGACGGGCGGGTTCTTCGCGGACCCGAGCGCCGCCACCTGCGCGTCGTCCAGGAGGATGGCCGCGGCGGGCCCGCGGGCGTGGATCGTCGTGTGCAGCGTCAGCGCGGTCATGCGCTCAGGGTAGCGCTGCGGCGGGGGCCCGGGAGGGCCTCCGCCGCTGCGCGGGCGGTCAGCCCGCGAGCACGGTCTTCGCCGATACCGTGCGCCGCGCCGTCACGGCGAGGATCGTCGCGACGAACGCCAGCACGGCCCACACCACGAGCCCCGCGACGGCGGCGCCCGCGCCGCCCGCATCGGCGATGACGGCGAGCAGCGCGTCGTACGCGGGAGCCGTCGGGAGCGCGGAGGCGAGATCGCCCAGCAGCCCGGGCGTCGTCGAGACGATGCCCGTCGCGACGGCGAGCGTCCCGACGATCGCCGACACCCAGCGTCCTGCTCCGCCGAGCACGGCGACGAGCGCCTGGTTGATCGCCGCGAACGCGACGCCGGCGAGCGCGCTGATGCCGAGCAGCGCCCAGAACTCCGCCGCCTCGTAGCCGGCGGCGATCTGCACGACGCCCGCGACGAGGGCGCCCTGCGCGAGGCCGATGAGCGCACCGGGAAGCAGCGCGCGTCCCGCGAGCGCTCCCGACGAGCGCCGCGACGTCAGCGCGCTCGCGGTGACGGGGCGCAGCGCGATGAACGTCGCGAGGCTGCCGAACCACAGCACGACCGCGACGAGCAGGGGGATGGCCGATGCGCCGAAGAGCTCCAGGTCGCCCGCGCTCGAGGTGACGGGGGAGGAGACGGCGCTCGCGAGCGAGGCGGCCTCGTCGTCGGTGTACGACGGCAGCGCGTCGACGGCCTGGCCGAGCCCGTCGCCGAGCTCCGCGGCGCCGTCGCCGAGCTGTCCGATGCCGTCGCCGAGCTCGGTCGCGCCCGTGGCGAGCTGTCCGATGCCGTCGCCGAGCTCGGTCGCGCCGTCGCCGAGCTGTCCGATGCCGGTGCCCAGGTCGGTCGCGCCCGTGGCGAGCTGTCCGATGCCGTCGCCGAGCTCCGTGGCGCCGTCGCCGAGCTGTCCGATGCCGTCGCCGAGCTCGGTCGCGCCCGTGGCGAGCTCGGTCGCGCCCGCGGCGAGCGGCGTCGTGCCGCCCTGCAGCTCGCGCGCGCCGTCGCCGAGCTGCGTCGCGCCCGTGGCGAGCTGTCCGATGCCGTCGCCCAGGTCGGATGCCCCCGTCTGGAGCCCGGTCGCGCCGGTCGCGATGTCGTCGGCTCCCGTCGCGAGCGCGCCGAGGCCCTCGTCTCCGGCGAGGGCGCCGGCACCGGCCGCCGCCTCCTGGAGCTGGCCCGCGAGCGTCGTGGTCGCCTCGGCGTCGAAGGACGACAGACCCGTCGCCGTGCCGCCCGCCGCCTGCTCCGCCTGGTCGGCGGCACCGGCCAGGGTGGAGAGCTGCGCGCAGTACTCGGCGGCGGCCCCCGAGGCGGCGCAGCCCGCGACGAGCCCGTCGAGCCCGTCGGACACGCCCGTCGTCGCCTGCGCCGCGCCGTCGGCCGCCGTGAAGAGCTCGTCGGGCACGAGCCCGCTCGCGGTGAGCGCCGCGGCGCCGCCGTCGAGCTCGGTCTGCATCTCTGCCGCTCCCGAGGCCGCCTGCCGGATGCCGTCGGCGAGCTGCGCGGCTCCCGTCGCGAGCTGGCCCGCGCCGTCCGCGAGCTGGGTCGCGCCGGTCGCGGCCTCCGTCGCGCCCGTCGCGAGCTCATCGGCTCCCGTCGCGAGCGCGCCCGCCCCGGTTCCGAGCTGTCCGATGCCGTCGGCGACCTGACCGGCGCCGTCCGACAGCTGCGTGGCGCCGTCCTGCGCGGAGCCCGCGCCGTCGGCGAGCTGGAGCGCCCCGTCCTGCGCCTGCGCCGCGCCCTCGGCGAGCTGGAGCGCGCCGTCCTGCGCCTCGCCCGCGCCATCGGCGAGCTGCACGGCGCCCTCCTGCGCCGATCCCGCGCCGTCGGCGAGCTGGAGCGCGCCGTCCTGCGCCTCGCCGGCTCCGTCGGCGAGCTGGGTCGCGCCGTCGGCCGCGTCGCCCAGCTGGTCGCCGAGCGTCGTGTAGCCGATGAAGACGTTCTCCAGTGTCGACTCCGACAGGGTCGAGCTGAGGGTCGAGGCCGCGACGGCCGCGATCTGATTCGCGATGGCGCCGTCGACGATGCGCGCGTCGGGCGCCGTCTCGACTTCGATCGTCGCCTGCGCGGGCTCGGCGTCCTCGCCGGAGAGAGACTGCGCCGACGACATCGCCGCCGCGGAGAAGTCCTCCGGGATGGTGATGACCGCCTGGTAGGTCCCGTCGGCGATGCCGTCGGCGGCGTCGTCCTCGTTCGACAGCACCCAGTCGAGGTTGCTGTCGAGGTCGTCGGCGCCCTCCACGAGGCCGGCCGCGAGCTGCCGCCCGAGCGGCACCGTCTGGCCGTCGATCTCGGTGCCGTCGTCGACGTTCACGATGGCGGCCGTCATGTTGTCGAGCTGTGCGACGGGGTCGTTGAGCGAGCCGACGAGCACGCCCCCGAGGAGCGCGGGCAGGGCGAGCACGCCGAGCACCGTGAGCCAGGTGACGGGCTTTCGGGCGTTCGCGCGCTCGATGGGGAGCGGGGAGCGGGTCATGCGGTCACCTTCTCGGGAAGCGTGTCGATGTCGGAGACGGCGGGGGCGTCGAAGCCCGCCGAGCGCAGCAGGGCGGTCGCGGCGTCGACCTCCCGTGCGGAGGCGACGACCGTGAGGGGCGTCGTCGGATCCTGGGCATGCGCGGCGTCGCGCAGGGCCGCGGCGACCTGGTCGGCCTGGGCCGCGGTGAGCGTGTCGACGCCGTCGACGACGACGAGCTGCGTGCCGCCCGCGAGCGCGGATCGGACGGCGGCCAACGGGTCGTCCGCGCCGTCGAGCAGGGCGACGCCGACGTGCCGGCGCACCCAGGCCGCGCGGCCGGGGAGCAGGTGCCCCGCCACGCGCAGGCGGCCGTCGGCCGGCGTCAGCCTCCCGGCGACGGCGAGCAGCAGGGCGCGGGAGGCCCGCGGGTCGCGGTGCGCGACGACGAGCGCCTCGCCGGGGGCGACGCGCAGCGAGACGTCCTCGACGACCCGGCGGTCGCCATCCGCGATGACGAGGCCGTCGGCCGCGACGACGGCCGTCGATCCGGGCTCCGGCCAGTCGGCGAGCGAGCGCTCGCGCTCGACCGCCTCGCCCTCGATGTCGAAGTGCGGCAGGATCCGCTCGAGCCATGCGGGCATCCACCAGGCGTGGCGCCCCAGCAGCGTCATGACGGCCGGCACGAGCGTCATCCGGATGAGGAAGGCGTCGACCGCGATGCCGACGGCGAGCGCGAGCGCGATGGGCTTGATGCTGCTGTCGCCCTCGGGGACGAACGCCGCGAAGACGGCGAACATGATGACGGCCGCCGCCGTGACGACGCGCGCGGAGGCCGCGAAGCCGCTGTGCACGGCGTCGACGGCGACCTGGTTCGTGCGCCCGAGCCGGCGGGCGGCGTGCACGAAGTCCTCCCTCATGCGCGAGACGAGGAAGACCTCGTAGTCCATCGCGAGCCCGAACAGCACGCCCATGACGATGATCGGCATGAACGCGATGACGGGTCCCGTGCGGGAGACGTGCAGGAGGTCGGCGCCCCATCCCCATTCGAAGACGGCGGCGACGACGCCGAACGCCGCGACGATCGACAGGAGGTAGCCGAGCGCGGCCTTGAGCGGCACCCAGATCGACCGGAAGACGATCATCAGCAGGATGAACGACAGGCCGACGACGAAGACGCCGAAGGGCAGCAGCGCCTCGCCGAGCCGGTCGGAGATGTCGATCGAGACCGCCGTGAAGCCCGTCACGCTGAGGTCGATGCCGAACTCGTCGAGCCACTCGTCGTGGTGGGCGCGCAGCTCGCGCACGAGCTCGCTCGTCGCCGGGTCGGATGGCCCCGTCTCCGGGATGATCTGCACGATGCCGGTGTCGGCGGTCTCGTTGGGCGTCGCGAGGGCGACCTCGGCGACGCCGTCGATCTCGGCGACGGCGTCGCCCAGGTCCTCCATGAGCCCGAGCGGGTCGTCCGAGGTGACGATCGTCCCCGTGAGGATGAGCGGGCCGTTGAAGCCCTCGCCGAAGTGCTCGCCCACGAGGTCGTAGGTCTGCCGTGCCTCGTTGTCCTCCGGCAGCACGCCGGCGTTCGGCAGGGCGAGGCCGAGCTGCGCCGACGGGATGGCCACGATGCCGAGCCCGACGGCGACGGCGATCGTCGTCACGAGCGGATGGCGCGTCACGCCCCTGACCCACCGGGTCGCGAACCCGGGGCGCGCGGCCTCCGGCGTCGTCTCGGATGCCGGCCCCGCGGAGGCGGACGCCCGCCGGCGTGAGCGCCGGGGGCGGCCGAGCGCCCGCGCGCCGACGAACCCGAGGAAGGCGGGCGTGAGGGTGACGGCGATGAGCACGGCGATCGCGACGGCGACGGCCGCGGCGATGCCCATCGTCGTGAGGAAGGGGATGTTCGCGAAGCCGAGGCCGATGAGGGCGATGAGCACCGTGACGCCCGCGAACACGACGGCGGAACCCGCCGTCCCGGTCGCGCGTGCCGCCGACTCCTCCGGGTCGACGCCCTCGCGCACCTGGTCCTGATGCCGCGCGGCGATGAAGAGCGCATAGTCGATCCCCACCGCGAGGCCCAGCATGAGCGCGAGCATGGGCGTCGTCGACGAGACCGTCGCGAACTGGGTGGCCGCGAGGATGCCGAGCATCGAGACGCCCACGCCGAGGAGGGCGACGCCGAGCGGGAGGCCCGCGAGCACGAACGAGCGGAACGTGACGATGAGCACGAGCAGCGCGATGACGACGCCGACGGCCTCGACGATCGAGAGCGCGGGGAGCTCGGTCGCGTAGAGGTCGCCGCCGAGCTCGAGCGTCGCGCCGTCGGGGAGGGCGTCGGCGAGCTCGTGCACGGCGTCGGCGAAGTCGTCCTTCGTCTCGTCGGAGATCGACGTGCTCTGCCCGGAGAACTGCACCTGCACGATGGCGGCCGTGCCGTCGTCCGAGACGAGGCCGTCGACGAGCTCGCTGTAGGGCGACGTCGTCCCCTCGATGCCGGGGAAGTCGGCGAGCTCGTCGACCTTCTCCTCGATGGGCTCGCGGTACGCGGCGTCATCGATGTCGTCGCCGTCGGCCGCGACGACGATGAACTGCGCCGCCGTGCCCGAGACCTGCGGGAAGGTGCGGCTGAGCTGCTCGAGCCCCTCCTGCGCCTCGGTGCCGGGGATGGAGAAGCTGTTCTCGAAGCCCTTGTTGAGGCCGAGCGCGCCGCCGCCCACGACGAGGAGGATGAGGAGCCACGAGCCGAGCACGCGCCAGGGGTGCCGGAACGACCATCGGCCGAGCGATGACAGCAGGGTGGACACGGATGCGCCTCCGGGAGTGAGGGGGTTTCGATACAGCGCTGTATCCGATACAAGTGTGTATCGTAATCGAGTTCGCGCGCCGCGTGGCTGAGTCCGCGGTGTGAGACGGTGGGATGTCGACGACGGGAGGACCGGGATGGCGGAGGGTGCGACCCGCAGCAGGGAGAACACGCGCGCGCGGCTGCTCGACGCCGCCGCCGAGGTGTTCGCGGAGGTGGGGCTCGGAGAGGCCTCCGTCGAGCGCATCTGCGAGCGGGCGGGGTTCACCCGCGGTGCCTTCTACTCGAACTTCGCGTCGAAGGACGAGATGTTCCTGGAGCTCGCCAAGGCCGTCGCGCGCGACCGCGTCGCGGCCGTCCGCGTCCGCGTCGCCGAGATCGACGTGGCGGAGGAGCTCGGCGTGGAGGCCGACGACGCGGCGTCGATCATCCGCGTGCTCGACGTCATCGGCGACGACCGCGTGAGCACGCTCCTCATGCACGAGATCAACATCCACGCCATGCGCGACGCCGAGTTCGCCGCCGCCTATCGCGCGCAGGACGCCGACATGCTCGACGAGGTCGTGCAGCTCATCCAGGAGATCGTCGACGACGGGGGGCTCGTGCTCCGGCTGCCCGCCCACGAGGCCGCTCGGATCATCCTCGCCGTCTGGGGCGACGTCTCCGGGCGCGCGGCCATCGCCGGGCTCGACGCCGCCGCGACGAGCGAGCTGCGCAGCATCGAGGTCGGCCGCGTCGTGCACCTCATCATCGAGAAGTGCTGACGCGCTAGGTTTCTCCCAGGGGTCCGCGTCGGCGCGGACGGGAGGGGGACGCCGATGGCGCGCAGGCACACGGGGCCGGGGCCCGCGGGGCTCGACGGACCGGGATCGGCCCTGCGGCAGGGGCTGCTGCGCCTCGGCGCCAAGGCGATCACGAACGCCTACGAGCTGTACCGCGTCCATCCCGTCGTCTGGCGGTGGACGGCTCGGCACTACCGGCCCGGCATGGAGAGGTTCGCGCGCGCGACGGCGTGGATGATCTGCCAGCTCGCGAACCTCGACGTCCCCGCGTACCAGCGGCATCTGCGGGCGCACGGGTTCCGGTTCCGGTGGTTCCGCCTCGACGCCTTCCCCGAGACCGACAAGCACGGCTACGTGGCGGCCCACCCCGAGGACGAGCGATGCTGGCGCGGCGAGATCGTGACGGTCGGCACCGTCGTCGACGAGTCGTCCGGCTCATCGGGCACGCCGTTCAACTGGATGCGCGGGCGCGACGAGCTGAAGACCATCCACAGCAACGTCGCGGGCTACGTCACCCTCCTGTTCGGCTCGAAGCGCCTGTTCTGCATCAACGCGTTCTCGATGGGCGCGTGGGCGACGGGCACGAACACGGGGCACGCCATGTCGAAGATCGCGATGGTGAAGAACACCGGGCCCGACCTCGACAAGATCGTCGACACCATCCGGCACTTCGGGCCGCGGTTCGTCTACCTCGTGAGCGCGTACCCGCCGTTCCTCAAGCACCTGCGCGACCGCCTCGACCGCGAGGAGTGGTTCTCGTGGCGCGACTACCGGCTGAACGGCTTCGTCGGCGGCGAGGCGATGACGGAGGGGCTGCGCGACTACCTCGAGGTGCGCTTCGGACGCGTCTACTCGGGGTACGGCGCGAGCGACCTCACGATCGGGATGGGCGGCGAGTCGGACGCCGCGGTCTGGCTGCGGCGGTCGATGTACGCCGACGAGCGGGTGCGGCAGGCGCTCCTGGGCCCCGACGAGACGCGGATCCCCATGGTGTTCCAGTACAACCCGCTCGAGACGTACCTCGAGGTCAACGCGCGCGGCGAGCTCGTCGCGACGCTCACGTCGACCTCGATCATGAGCCCCAAGCTGCGGTACAACATCGGCGACGAGGCGCGCATCGTCCCGCTGCCGGAGGTGGTCGAGAAGCTCTCGTTCGACCCTCAGCTGCAGCGGGCCTTCCACCGCGCCTTCGCCGTGCAGCGCATGCGCCTGCCGTTCCTGCTCCTGTTCGGCCGGAAGGACTCGACCATCTCGTACATGGGCGCGAACCTCTATCCCGTCGACATCGAGAACGGCCTCTACCGCGACAACCCCTTCGCGGCGGACATCGCCTCCTTCAAGCTCGCGCTCCTCGAACTCGACGGCCACGAGCAGCGCCCGCTCGTCCACGTCGAGCTGCGCGAGGACGCCGTGCTGTCGGCAGCCGACCGCGACGCGCTCGCCGCGGCGGCGCGGGCGGGCATCGTCGCGCACCTCGCGGCCGTCTCGCGCGACTTCGAGCAGTCGCTCGCGGAGGACCCCACGACGGGCGACCTCCGGGTGGAGGTGCACCCCCACGGCGACGGCCCGTTCGCCGGCGGGAGCGCGCGCATCAAGAACGTCTACCTCGTGGAGGACTGACG
Source organism: Microbacterium sp. NPDC055683 (assembly GCF_053617895.1). NCBI lineage: Bacteria > Bacillati > Actinomycetota > Actinomycetes > Micrococcales > Microbacteriaceae > Microbacterium > Microbacterium sp. NPDC055683. Next base: position 27,420 of record NZ_JBSHGQ010000001.1, read on the forward strand.
TGTTCACGACCGACTTCACCCGGGCACCCGTGCAGGGCCGCGCCGCGGCGCTCCTCCTCGTCGAGGGCCGTTCGGAGGCCCGCGACGGCGTGCTGTGGCGTCGGCGCGTGCGCGACGGCTCCATCCGGGCAGAGCTCGTCCTGTTCGACACGGCGGAGGCCGCGCGGGCGGCGGCGGCCGCCCATCCCGCCCGCTCGCGGCTGCTCGTCGCGGAGGAGCGCGGCTACACGAACGGGGTCTGGCGCGCGGAGGACCGCTCCATGGCGCACAACGAGCGCTTCCACCCCACCTCCACGGAGGAACGTGCGCATCGCGAGCCGCCTCCCGTGGGCGGCCCCGTGAAGCGCCCGCGCCGCGACAGCGCTCCCGTGCCGCCCCGGCGCTGGACGCTGTTCGACAGCGAGTCGATGTTCCTCGGCGCGACGCGGTACCGCCATCCGATCGCGTGGATCGCGACGAACCGGCACTGGTGGCAGATGGTCCGCAAGATGCGCCGCATGCCCGGCAGCGTGTGGCACGGGGTCTACGCGCAGTGGCCGTTCACGCTCGGCACGCTCGCCACCTACCGCACCCGCGACGACATGATGCGCTTCGCGCGGATGCCCGAGCACCGCCACCTCATGCAGTGGATCGTGCGCGACACCGTCAACGCGACGGGCGGCTTCATCCGGATCTTCTCCTCGCCGGCCGAGCTCGCGCGTCAGGACGGCGCGGCATCCGCGAGCGCGCCGCTGCGTCTCGAGCGCGTGGAGACCGAGGCGCAGCTGCAGGAGTTCCTCGCCGTCTCGCGCCGCGACGACCCCGCGCATCTCGCCGTGCCGCTCCTCGAGGCCGACGTGCGCGCCTGGTTCGACGGCTCGGCCGCGGCGGACGGGCCGGTCGAGCTGCACCTCGCCCGGCGCGGCGACGAGACCGTGGGGCGCACGACCATCCACCGCGACGGAGCCCTCGACGCGAAGCTCGGCACGCGCGCGACGCTCTTCGGCGCTACGTGGGCGCGGACCCGCGACGACCTCCGGGAGCTGCTGGAGCTCGTCGTCGAGCGCGGACGGCGGGATGGCAGCGCCGAGGTGCTCGGACCCGTCTCGCTCCTGCCGAACCAGACGGGCGGGGTGATTACGGGCGGCTTCGACGAGCCGGGCTTCTTCGACGGCGCGTGGAACCCGGAGTGGGTGCCGGAGGTCTATGCCGACGCCGGGTTCGGCACCTGGAACGAATCGGACACGTGGATCGCGCAGCTGCGGGACGCCCCGGAGCCCGCCGCGCCGACGGCCGACGAGCTCGCCGCGGCGGGAGTCCGGCTGCGCCGCGCGTCGCGGCTGCGCTTCCCGGGGGAGGTCGCCCGGCTGCGGACGCTCGTGAACGCCGCCTTCGCACAGCTGCCGTACTACACGGAGATCTCGCCCGCGCAGATGCGCGACGCGACGAGCGGCCTCGTCGGCCTCATGGACCCCGGGCTGTGGCTCGTCGCGGAGGACGCGCGCTCGGGCGAGCCGGTCGGGTTCGCGCTCGTCGTGCCCGATCCCGTCGACGTACTGCGGACATCCGGTGGCCGCGTCGGCCTGCGCGAGATCGCCCGGCTCCTGCGGGGAGGCCGCGGACGCGACGCCGTGCTCGTCATCCACGGCGTCGTCCCCGAGCGGCAGGGGAGGGGCGTGGCCGGCCTGCTCTGGCGGGCGCTCGCCGTGCGCCTGCGCGACGGCGGGTACCGTACGCTGCGGACGACGTACATCGGCCGCGGCAACCGGGCTTCCGCACGCCCGATCGAGCGCCTCGGCGGCCGCCCGCTGCACTCCACCGTCTTCTACCGCCGGACGACCGACGCGCCCCGGGAGGACGCATGACCGATCTGCAGGCCCTCGTCGCGGCGGCAGCGCTCGCGCCGTCGGCGCACAACACCCAGCCCTGGGATGCCCGCGTCGTGGGCGACGTCGTCGAGCTCGGCGTCGCGGCGGGGCGCACGTTGCCCGCCGGCGACGCCACGGGCCGCGACACGCTCCTCGCGCTCGGCGCCTGGACCGAGACGGCGGCCGCCGCTGCGCGGTCGGAGGGCCGTGCGATCGAGGTCGAGACGCTGCCGGACCTGTCGGATCCCGACGTCGTCGCGCGCGCCGTGCGCCGCGGACCCGTCGCGCGCATCCGGCTGGGCGGGGAGATCGCGTCGCAGCGGTCGGCGCTCGGGCGGCGTCTGACGTACCGGGGCGACCTGCGCGGCGTGCCGGGCTTCGCGGAGTCGGTCGCCGCCGTCCTCCCGAGCTGGATGCGCCTCGTGCCGCTGCCCGCGAAGGACCTGCGCCGGCTGTCCGCGCTCGGCACGGCCGACACGCTCACGCGGCCGGGCGTCGCCGAGGAGCTGGCGGCCTGGCTGCGGCTGTCGCCGCACCATCCGCGATACGACGTCGACGGGTTGAGCGACCGCGTGCTGCTGCTGCCGCGCCCGCTCGCCGCGGTCGCCGCGCCGTTCACGCGACGGCGGCGGCTGCGGGACGCCGCGGCGCGGCTCGCGCGCGTCGGCGGCGACATCGCCCGCCGCGCGCTGCTCGAGCTGCCCGTCGAGCGGGCGGGCGACGCCGCGAACGCCGACCACTTCGTGCTCGCCGTCGAGTCGGACGAGCTCGACCTCGGCGCGGGGGCCGCGCTCACCCGCGTGCTGAACGGACCGCTGGGGTTGCCCGCGGAGACGGTCTTCGAGGCCGGCAGGGCGCTGCAGCGGGTCTGGCTGGAGGCGGCGGCCCGCGGGGTCGCGTTCGCGCCGCACTCGGAGGTGCTCGACTCCGCACTGGCCCAGGGGGAGCTGCAGTACCGGCTCGGTCTCGCGCGGCGCACCGTGCCGGTGTTCGTCGCCTCGGCGGGGCGACCGGCCGACCCGCACCCTCCGCGCTCGCCCCGCCGCTAGGTGTCCCTGGGCAGTACAGCTATGAGAGCAGCGCGTGGCACCGCGCCACGCGCTCGCGCCACCATGCGACACGGTCGGAGCCCGCCGCGTGCGCGTCGAGGAGCTCGGCCTCCGGCTCCACACGCGACGCGGGGATGACGCCGCCCGCCGCGGCGAGGCGGGGCTCTGCCACGTCGACGGCGAGGAGCGCCGCCGTCCCGAGCCCGCAGTCGAACTCGAGGGAGGGCAGGGCCGCCGCCAGCGCCGCGCCTTGGGAGAGCCCGACCGACGTGTCGAGGGCGCTCGACACCACCGCCGGGAGCCCCGCGGCCTGCACGATGTCGAGCGCGCGCCGCACGCCGCCGAGGGGCTGCGCCTTGACGACGAGGATGTCCGCGGCGCCGGCGCGTGCGACCCGGAGCGGATCGTCGGCCTTCCGGACGCTCTCGTCCGCCGCGATCGGGATGTCCCAGTCGCGCAGCCGGCGGCGGATCTCGGCGAGCTCGTCGACGGACGCGCACGGCTGCTCGATGTACTCCAGGTCGAACTCGGCCAGGGCGTGCGCGGCGCGCTCCGCCTCGTCGACGTTCCAGCCGCCGTTCGCGTCGATGCGGATGCGCGCCTCCGCGCCCATCTCGGCGCGGACGGCCGCGACGCGGGCGATGTCGTCGTCGAGCGACTGGCCGCGCTCGGCGACCTTGACCTTCGCCGTGCGGCAGCCGTCGAACCGCGCGAGCACGCCGGGCACGTCCGCCGGCGACACGGCGGGCACGGTCGCGTTCACGCGGATCCGCGTCCTGTGCGCGGCGGGCTGCGGGTTCCACGCGAAGTCGAGCGCGGCGGCGAGCCACACGGATGCCTCGGCGTCGTCGTACTCGAGGAACGGCGAGAACTCCGCCCATCCCTCCGGGCCCTCGACGAGCACGGCCTCGCGATGGTCGACGCCGCGGAAGCGGGTCGCGAGCGGGAGTGAGACGACGCGCAGCTGCGCGACGACCTCGGCGAGCGGGGGCACGGGAGCGGACATGCGACCATCCTGCCCCTCCCGGCCGGCGCCGGCCATCCGCGCCGCCCGTAGGCTGGCGCCATGCCTCTTCTCGACACCGCCGTCCGGCTGGGCGTGCAGATCGCGCCCCAGCACTCCTCGTACCCGACCATCCGCGACGCCGTCACGCGCCTCGAGGACATGGGCGTGGACATCCTCTTCAACTGGGACCACTTCTATCCGCTCTCGGGCGACCCCGACGGCACGCACTTCGAGTCCTGGACGATGCTCGCCGCCTGGGCCGAGCAGACCGAGCGGGTCGAGTTCGGATGCCTCGTCAACTGCAACTCGTACCGCAACGCCGACCTGCAGGCCGACATGGCCCGCACGGTCGACCACATCTCCGCGAAGGGCGGCGATGCCGGCCGCTTCATCTTCGGCACGGGCGCCGGATGGTTCGAGCGCGACTACGACGAGTACGGCTACGAGTTCGGCACCCCCGGCTCGCGCCTGAACGAACTCGCCGCGGGGCTCGAGCGCATCGAGCGGCGGTGGGAGAAGCTCAACCCGGCGCCGACACGCGACATCCCCGTCATGATCGGCGGCAAGGGCGAGCAGAAGACGCTGCGCCTCGTCGCCCGTCACGCCGACATCTGGCACAGTTTCACGGAGGGCGAGGAGCTCGCCCGCAAGCTCGACGTCCTCGCGCAGTGGGGCGAGAAGGAGGGTCGCGACCTGTCGTCGCTCGTCGTGTCGAACGAGCTGAAGGGCCGCGACGAGCGGAAGGCCGACGAGCTCCACGCCGCCGGCGTGCGCCTCTTCACTCTCGGCATCACGGGCCCCGAGCTCGACTTCGCCGAGGTGCAGCGCTGGCTCGACTGGCGCGACGCGCAGAACTGAGCGGGCGGTTTGTGCCCGAAAAGACGCCGCACCCCCACCCCCGGCCGCCCGGCCCGCCGGGGCCGGG
>NZ_JBSHGQ010000001.1:32256-224835 GCF_053617895.1 Microbacterium sp. NPDC055683
CGCTCACTCGGGGCCCGCGCGCTCGCGGGGGGGGTGGGGGGGGGGGGGCGGGCGGGGGGCGCCGCCCACACGTGGGGGGGGTGTGGCGCCCCCCCGCGCGCCCACCCCCGACCCGGTCGCCGCGGAACGCGGCGACCGTGGGCCCCGCCCCGCCCCGCCCCGCCCCGCCCCGCCCCGCCCCGCCCCGCCCCGCCCCGGCCCGCCCCGCCCCGAGGCCTCGCCGCGAACCGCCTCCGCGAGTGCGGGAATAGGCTGGAGCATGTGAGCGACGCCTTCGTATCCGACCTGTTCGATCCCTCCGAGTGGCGGGCGGCTCCCGGGGCGGATGACTACCGCGACATCACGGCGCACGTCTCGACGGATGGCCGCATCGCCCGTATCGCGTTCGACCGGCCCGAGGTGCGCAACGCCTTCCGCCCCGCGACGGTCGACGAGCTGTACCGGGCGCTCGACATCGCCCGCACCGACCCGCGCATCGGCGTCGTGCTGCTCACCGGCAACGGCCCGAGCCCGAAGGACGGCGGATGGGCCTTCTGCTCCGGCGGCGACCAGCGCATCCGCGGACGCGACGGCTACAAGTACTCCGACGACGAGACCTCGGTGACCGACTCCGCACGCGCCGGACGTCTGCACATCCTCGAGGTGCAGCGGCTCATCCGCTTCATGCCGAAAGTCGTCATCGCGGTCGTGCCGGGATGGGCGGCCGGCGGCGGGCACTCGCTCAACGTCGTCTGCGACCTGTCGATCGCGTCGGAGGAGCACGCGCTCTTCAAGCAGACCGACGCCGACGTGGGCTCGTTCGACGCGGGGTACGGCTCGGCGTACTTCGCGCGCCAGATCGGCCAGAAGTTCGCGCGCGAGATCTTCTTCCTGGCCGAGACGTACACGGCGCGGCGCGCGTACGAGATGGGCGCCGTGAACCGCGTCGTGCCGCATGCCGAGCTCGAGCGCGAGGCGATCGCGATGGCGCGCACGATCCTCGGGAAGTCGCCCACGGCCATCCGCATGCTCAAGTACGCGTTCAACGCCGTCGACGACGGGATGGTCGGCCAGCAGGTGTTCGCGGGCGAGGCCACGCGCCTCGCCTACGGGACGGACGAGGCCGTCGAGGGGCGCGACTCGTTCCTCGAGAAGCGCGATCCCGACTGGTCGTCGTTCCCCTGGCACTTCTGAGCGCATGAGGCTCGAGCGGCTCGACGCTGACGACCCCCGCGACCTCCTCCGGGCGCTGCGGGCGGCGCTCGGCGCGGGCCCCGCTGTGGCGCTCGGCGGGGCGGAGGTGCCGGACGAGGTTCCGGCCGGGACCGCCGTCGTGCTCACCACCTCGGGATCGACGGGCGTCCCGAAGAGCGTCGTGCTGTCGCGGCACGCCCTCACGTCGAGCGCCCTCGCGACGGCCGCCCGCATCGGCTCCGGCCGCTGGCTGCTGCCGCTCTCCGGCTCGTACATCGCGGGCGTCCAGGTGCTCGTGCGCGGGCTCGTGCAGGGCGAGGAGCCCGCCGTCGTCTCCGGACGCTTCTCGGCGGCCGCCTTCGCGCATGCCGCGAACGGAATGCACTCGACGCGCGGCGGCGTCGCCGTGCCGCGGTTCACGTCGCTCGTGCCGGCTCAGCTGCAGACCCTCCTCGAGGCGGCGGAGCACGACCGCGCCGTGCAGCGCGCCATCGCCGGGTTCGAGGCGATCCTCGTCGGCGGGCAGGCTCTCCCCGTCGCGGTGCGCGAGCGCGCCGCCGCCCTCGGAGCGCGCATCGTGCGCACCTACGGCTCCACCGAGACGAGCGGGGGATGCGTCTACGACGGGGTGCCGCTCGACGGCGTGCGCGTCGAGGCCGTCGACGGCGAGCTCCGCATCGCGGGTCCGACCCTCGCGGACGGCTACCTCGACGAAGAGCTGACAGCGCGGGTGTTCCCGACGGATGGCGACGGCGCGCGCTGGTATCGCACGGGAGACGCCGGCGCGGTCGACGACGGCTTCGTCTCCGTCACGGGGCGCATCGACAACGTCCTCGTCTCAGGGGGCGTCAACGTCTCGCTCGACCGGGTGGAGCGGGTCGTCCGGGAGCTGCCCGGCCTCGAAGAGGCCGTCGTGGTCGCCGCTCCGCACGAGCGCTGGGGCGAGACGCCCGTCGTCGTCTGCGAGAACGGGGACGAGCGGTCGCTGGCGGCCGTGCGCACGGCCGTCGAGGCAGCCCTCGGGAAGCCGGCACGGCCGTCCCGCGTCGTCGTCGTGGGCGCGCTGCCGCGTCTCGCATCGGGCAAGCCCGACCGTCGGGCCATCCGCGCGCTCGTACGCTGAGCCGATCCATAGCCGCCCGGCTCTAGGATCGAGAGCCGTGGCACAGGCGAAAAAGCGCACGGCGAGAACCAGCGGCAACCCGGCGAAGCGCGGCACGACCGTCGCCCCGCCGCCGAAGCCCGTCACGCTCGGCGACTGGATCGGCGCGGCACGGCTGCGCACCCTGCCGCTCGCGATCACGCCCGTGCTCATCGGCACGGGTGCGGCCGTGCTCGTCGGCGACCTCTTCCACTGGGTCATCGCGCTCGCCTGCCTCGTCGTCGCGGTCGCGCTGCAGATCGGCGTGAACTTCGCCAACGACTACTCCGACGGCGTGCGCGGCACCGACGACCACCGCGTCGGCCCCGCCCGCCTGACCGCCTCGCGGCGGGTGCCGCCGCGATCCGTGCTCATCGTCGCCCTCGCCTTCTTCGGCGTCGCGGCCCTCGCGGGCCTCGCCATCGTCATCCGCACGCAGCAGTGGTGGATGATCGCCGTCGGCGCCGTGTGCATCGTCGCGGCGTGGTTCTACACCGGGGGCAGGCGGCCATACGGGTACAACGCGCTCGGGGAGGTCTTCGTCTTCGTCTTCTTCGGGCTCGTGGCGACGCTCGGAACGACGTGGGTGCAGGCGACCGCGCTTCCGCAGGAGGCGTGGTTCGGCGCGGTGGGGGCGGGGCTCCTCGCATGCGCCGTGCTGCTCGCGAACAACCTCCGCGACATCGATCAGGACCGCGTCGCGGGCAAGCGCACGCTCACGGTGCTCATCGGCCGGCGCGGGACGCAGATCCTCTACACGGCGTTCGTCGTGCTCGCCGTGGCCGTTGCGGTGTACCTCGCGTTCTTCTACCCGATCGCGTGGCTCACGCTGCTCGTGCTGCTCGCCGCCGGCCCCGCGATCGTGATCGTGTGGACGTACCAGACGGCCCGCGAGCTCATCCTCGTGCTGCAGCTGACCTCGCTCACGTCGGTCGCCTACGGCGCCGTCCTCGCCTGGGCGTTCGTCGGCTGATCGAGAGCAGCCGGAGGGTCAGCGGCCCTCGGCCTCGGCGTCCTCCGCGTCGGCGTCGAGCTCGCGCGGGGACTTCGCCTGCTTCTGCTGGCCGCGCTCGTACAGTCTGGTCGAGACGTCCTCGAGCGGACGACGCAGCAGCAGGATCGACAGGCTCAGGCCGATGAGGGCCGCGAACACCGCCGCGAGCCACCACAGGTCCTGGAACACCGGGAAGATCATCATGATGCCGAAGGGCACGAGGAACGCCAGCAGGCGCAGCACGGAGTAGACGACGACCGACCGGATCTTCACGGGGCCATCCTACGAACCGCCCCTGTGCGTCCCCGCCACGCGCAGACTCCCCGCAGGCGCGTTGCCTAGACTGGGGCGATGGCCCGCCTGCTCATCGTCCTCGCGGTCGCCGCCGTCGTCTTCTGGGTCTTCAGCATCGTCGACTGCGCCGTCCAGCCCGCCGCCCGCCACCGCGGCGTGGCGAAGAGCACGTGGATCCTCATCGTCGTCCTCATCCCCGTGCTCGGCGGCGTCCTGTGGTTCATCGTCGGCCGCAGCCGGCCGGGCGGCGCATCCGCCGGCCCCGTCGCGCCAGACGACGACCCGACGTTCCTCGGCAGCATCGGGCGCATCTCCGACCAGGACGAGCGCATCCGCCAGCTCGAGGAGGAGCTCGCGAAGCTCGACGCCGAGGAGCCCTCCGACACGACGGGCGACGAGGAGAAGAAGGACGACGGCGACGCGCGCGACTCCCGGCGCGGCTGACATGGGCATCGACTCGCCGGCGTCGCGCTCCGCGTGGGCGCTGCTGTCGGAGCTCGTCGGCCTGGGCGTGCGCCACCTCGTCGTGAGCCCAGGATCGCGCTCGCAGGCGCTCGCGCTCGCGGCCGCCCGGCTGGAGCGCCAGGGGCGCATCCGCCTGCACGTGCGCATCGACGAGCGGGTCGCCGGATTCACGGCGCTCGGGATCGGACGCGAGACCGGCACCCCCGCCGCCGTCGTCTGCACGTCGGGGACGGCGGTCGCAAACCTGCTGCCCGCCGTGCTCGAGGCCCACCACTCCGGCGTGCCCCTCCTCCTCCTGACGGCCGACCGCCCGCCCGAGCTGCGCGGCATCGGCGCCAACCAGACCACGACGCAGCCCGGCATCTTCGGCGATGCCGTGCGGCTGTCCGTCGACGCCGAGACGCCGACGGGGGCGGATGGCGATGACCGGTCCGCGCGCGATCTCGCCACGCGCGCGTTCGATGCGGCGGCCGGCGCTGACCAGGGCGCCCCCGGCCCCGTCCACCTCAATCTCCCGTATCGCGAGCCGCTCGCGGGCGACCTGCCCGGCGCGGCCCGAGGCGACGTCGATCCGCACATCGACGACGGCCGCTACCGTCCGGTCGTCGAGCGCGCCGTCACGATGCTCGCCCGCGCACCGCGCACGCTCGTGCTCGCGGGGGCGGGCGCGGGGCCCTCCGCCGAGCAGCTCGCCCACGACGGCGGATGGCCGCTCGTCGCGGAGATCGTGAGCGGTGCCCGCTTCGGGCGCCACGTCGTGCACGGCTACCGCGCGGCGCTCGCCGCCCCCGACCTCGGAGGGCGCGTGGAGCGCGTCGTCGTGGTCGGCCATCCGACGCTCAGCCGCGAGGCGACGCGCCTGCTGTCGCGCGCCGATGTCGAGGTGATCGCCGTGCGCGGCCGCGGCGAGGAGCTCGACCTCAACGGCCGCACCCGCGCCGTCGACGCCGTGGCGGTCGGCGAGGGAGACGCCGACCGCGCCTGGCTCGGCGCCTGGATGCGGTTCTCGCACGCGCATGCGCCCGATCTCGACGCGTCGGCGCCCGACCTCGACGGCCTCTCGTCGACCGATCCGCACGTGCGCGCAGACGCCGTGCGCACGGAGTTGGACGCCGTGCGGCGGCCGCTCGACCGCGCCCAGCTCGTGGCCGCGGTGTGGGCGGCGACGTGGCCGCACGACCGGCTCGTGTTCGGCTCGTCGCGCCTCGTGCGGGTCGCGGACGAGGTGCTCCCGGGCAAGAAGGTGCGCGTGCACGCCAACCGCGGCCTCGCGGGCATCGACGGCACGGTCGCCACGGCGACGGGCGTCGCGCTCGCGAGCCAGCTGCCAGGGACGCCCGGTGTCACGCGCGTGCTGCTGGGCGACCTCGCCCTGCTGCACGACGCGGGAGCCCTGCTGCTGCCCGACGGCGAGGACGAGCCGCGCATGCAGATCGTCGTCGGCAACGACCGCGGCGGCACGATCTTCGACGGGCTCGAGGTCGCCGCGACGGCGTCGGAGGAGGACATGACGCGCGTGCAGTACACGCCGCACGCCGTGCGCCTGGAGCAGCTCGCCACCGCCTACGGGTGGGAGCACCGCAGGGTGACGACGCGCGGGGCCCTCGACCAGGCGCTCACCTCGACGGCAGGACGCCGCACCCTCATCGAGGTGCCGCTCGCCCGCTGACCTGGACCGCGGCGTCCGCCGGAGGGCAGGATGGACGGCATGACCGCGAAGAGCCAGGTGAAGTGGACCGACGACGCGCGCACGGCGCTCCGCGCGGGGGAGGGCTTCCGGCTCGCCGACCTCGACCCGGAGTCGACGCCCGGCTACGCGGGCGACAAGAAGGACGGCGCCGTCGATCTCGCGGCAGGGCTCGCCCAGCTCGCCGACCTCCAGGAGCGGCTGTTCGCCGCGAGCCACGCCGGTCCGGGGCGCGACGCCGTGCTCCTCGTGCTGCAGGCGATGGACTCCGCGGGCAAGGGCGGCATCGTGCGCCACGTCGTCGGCGGCGTGGACCCGCAGGGCGTCGAGCTCGCCGCGTTCAAGGCGCCGACCGAGGAGGAGCGCGCGCACGACTTCCTCTGGCGCATCGAGCAGCGCATCCCCCGTCCCGGGTACATCGGGGTCTTCGACCGCTCGCACTACGAGGACGTGCTCATCGGCCGCGTGCGCGAGCTCGCCCCGCCGGAGGAGATCGAACGGCGCTACGGCGCCATCGTCGACTTCGAGCGGAGGCTCGTCGAGGGCGGCACCCGCATCGTCAAGGTGATGCTGCACATCTCGTACGACGAACAGGGCGAGCGCCTCATGGAGCGGCTCGACCGCGCGGACAAGCACTGGAAGTACAACCCCGGCGACGTCGACGAGCGCGCGCTCTGGCCCGCCTACCAGGAGGCCTACCAGACGGTCATCGAGCGCACGTCGACCGACGTCGCGCCGTGGCACGTCGTGCCGGCGAACCGCAAGTGGTACGCGCGCCTCGCGGTGCAGGCGCTCCTGCTCGAGACGCTCGAGGACATCGACCCGCAGTGGCCGGCCGCCGATTTCGACGTCGAGGCCGAGAAGGCCCGGCTGCGGGCGACGATCCGCTGAGGCCTCCCGGATGCGCGAGGATGGGGGCATGGCTCGCATCGTCATCGCACCGGACAGCTTCAAGGGCACGATCGCGGCGGCCGACGTCGCCGCCGCGATCGCCGAGGGATGGGCGTCGGTGCGCCCCGACGACGAGATCGTGCTGCGGCCCATGGCCGACGGCGGCGAGGGCACGCTGGAGGCGTTCGCCGGCGCCTTCCCCGACGCCGTGCGCGTGCCCGTGCGCGTCACGGGGCCGACGGGCTTCGCGGTCGACGCGGCCTGGCTGCGGCTGCCGCCGACGGACGAGGCGCCGGGAGGCGTCGGCGTCGTCGAGCTCGCGTCCACCTCCGGCATCGAGCTCCTGGGCGACGCCCGCCGGCCCTGGGAGGCGTCCACGATCGGCTTCGGCCAGGCGATCGCGGCCGCGCTCGCGGCAGGCGTCTCCCAGCTCGTCCTCGGCATCGGGTCGAGCGCGTCGACGGACGGCGGGACGGGGATCCTGACGGCGCTCGGCGCCCGCTTCGTCGACGCCTTCGAGACCTCGATCGCCCCGGGCGCCTCGGGCCTCGACGACGTCGCGCGCGTCGACCTCTCGGCGCTGAAGGCATTGCCCGTGAACGGCGTGCAGGTGCTGTGCGACGTGACCAACCCGCTCCTCGGCGGGAGCGGGGCCGCGGCCGTCTTCGGCCCCCAGAAGGGCCTCGACCCCGACGGCGTGGTGCGCGCCGACGCGGGTCTCGCTCGGCTCGTGGAGGTGCTGAAGGGGCTCGAGGGCGACAGCCTCCCCGTCGAGATGGCGCGGATGGCCGACCCGGACTCGCCGGGTGCCGGAGCGGCCGGCGGGGCGGGCTACGGCCTGCTCGCGTGGGGAGCGGAGATCGTGCCCGGCGCCGTGCGCGTGGCCGACCTGACGGGGCTCCAGGACGCGATCGCGGGCGCCGATGTCGTCATCACGGGCGAGGGGTCGTACGACGGGCAGTCGGCGGCGGGCAAGGCCCCCGCCCATGTGGCGCAGCTCGCCGATGCCGCCGGCGCGCGTGTCGCGGTCGTCGCGGGGCGCATCGCGGCCGACACGTCGGATCTCGCGCACGCGGTCTCGCTCACGGAGCTCGCCGGGTCGTCGCAGGCGGCGATCGCCGAGCCCGCCGTGCACCTGCGCGCTGCGGGCGCCGCGCTCGCGGGCGCGCTCCTCCCCGAGGCGCGCTGAGCTCCGCCGCGTCGAGGAGGATGCCCGTGGCCGCCACCCTGCGCGACGTCGCCGAGCTCGCCGGCGTCTCGATCAAGACCGTGTCGAACGTCGTGCGCGGGTACCAGCACGTGCGCGAGTCGACGCGGGCGACCGTGCTGGCCGCGATCGCCGAGACCGGATACCAGCCGAACCTGTCGGCTCGCAGCCTGCGGATCGGCCGCAGCGGGGTCATCGGACTGGCGCTGCCCGAGCTCGCGCTGCCGTACTTCGCCGAGCTCGCGGGCGCCATCATCGACGAGGCGAAGGCGGCCGGGGTCACGGTGCTCGTGGAGCAGACGGGGGCCGAGCTCGACGCGGAGCACGGCGTGCTGCGCAGCCCGACCCGCCAGCTCACCGACGGGCTCGTCTTCAGCCCGCTCGCGATGGGGCAGGACGACGCCGACCGGCTCGACGTCGACTACCCGCTCGTCATCCTCGGCGAGCGCATCTTCGACCCCGCCTGCGACCACGTCGTCATGGACAACGTGGAGGGCGCGCGGGCGGCCGTGGCCCACCTCGTCGCGGCCGGCTGCCGTCGGATCGCCGCCGTCGGCGCGCACGTCGGCGAGGAGCAGGGGTCGGCGGCGCTGCGACTGCGCGGCTACCGCGATGCGCTCGAGGAGGCCGGCCTGCCCGACGACGAGGACCTCGTCGGCTACGTGGGCATGTGGCACCGTGTCGACGGCGCGGAGGCCATGCGGGCGCTGCTCGCGCGCGGCATCGAGATCGACGGCGTGTTCGGCATGAACGACACGCTCGCGTTCGGCGCGCTGCGTGCCCTGCAGGACGCCGGGCGCCGCGTGCCGGAGGACGTCCGCGTGATCGGCTTCGACGACCTCGACGAGACCCGCTACACGGCCCCGTCGCTGTCGACCGTCGATCCCGGGCGCCTCGAGATCGCGCGCACGGCCGTCCGCGTCCTCCTCGAGCGGATCGCGGAGCGTGCGGCAGGCGGGGAGCCCTCGGCGCCGCAGCGGTACACGACGGGCTTCCGCATCGTCGAGCGCGAGTCCACCCGCGCGCGCTGATCCCTCCACCGCGCGACCCTTCCCTCTATCGGCAGTTCCGCCGCCCTTGACGGACGGCGAGTACGGCTCTACATTTACAACGTTGGAAATGCTCGCAGTCGAGCACGGAGCGGCGAGGCAGCCGCCAGAGACGAAGGAGGTCGCGATGTCGACGACGTCGATCGCGATCAGGAGGAGGGCGCCGCGGGCGCTCGCCGTGATCGCCGTGCTCACGGCGGCAGCGTCCGCCCTGGGCGCGTGCGCCGCGACGAAGGACCCGGACGCGCTGACGTTCATGTTCCGCGGCGGCCCCGCGGAGGAAGCCGCCTACACGGCCGCCATCGAGCAGTTCGAGGCCGACACGGGCGTCGACGTCGAGATCATCATGACGACCGCCGACGAGTACGCCACGAAGCTGCGCGCCGCGATCGTCGGCGGCCAGGTGCCCGACGTGTTCTACGTCGACCCCGGCAGCGTCGAGGCCTACGTCAACGCGGGCGTCATCCAGGACATCACCGACGAGGTCGAGGCGTCCGACGTCGTCGATCTCGACAACATGTGGGCGTACGGCATCGACTCCTACCGATACGACGGCGACTCGCTCGGGCAGGGGCCGCTCTACGCGCTCCCGAAGGACGTCGGCCCGTTCTCGTTCGGCTACAACGCCACCATGCTCGACGAGGCGGGCATCGAGCGGCCGGACCCCGACGAGCCGTACACCTGGGACGAGTGGATCGAGGTCATGCAGGCCGTCACGAAGGACGTCGACGGCGACGGCGAGCTCGACCAGTGGGGCACGGGGCTCAACGTCGTGTGGAACCTGCAGTCGTTCGCCTGGTCGAACGGCGCCGACTGGATCGACGCGGATGCCGAGACCGTCACAGTCGACACCCCCGAGTTCGCCGAGGCGCTGCAGTTCTTCGCCGACATCCAGAACGTCTACCAGGTGACGCCGTCGGTCGCCGAGGCGCAGACGCTCGACACCTACCAGCGCTGGATGCAGGGCCAGATCGGGTTCTTCCCCGTCGGGCCGTGGGACGTTCCCACATACAGTCAGCTCGACTTCGAGTGGGACCTCATCCCGTGGCCCGTGGGCGCCACGGGCGAGAGCGCATCGTGGATCGGCACTCTCGGCATCGCCGTGTCGGCCTCGACCGCGAACACCTCGGCCGCCGTCGACCTCGCCGCGTACCTCTCCGCCGACCGCGACACGCAGCAGGCACTCGTCGATGCGGGCGTGCAGATCCCCAATCTCATCGACATGGCGGAGGAGTACGCCGCCGACGACTCCACGATGCCCGCCAACAAGCACGAGTTCCTCGACGTGCTGCAAGAGGACGGCCGCGCGCTCCCGGCGACCTACACCTACAACGCGCAGTGGTACGACGAGCTGTTCACGAACATCCAGCCCGTGCTCGACGGCGCCGTCTCGGCCGAGGAGTACCTCGCACAGGCGCAGCCGCGCATGCAGGACTTCCTCGACATGGCCAACGACCAGTCCGAGATGTCGAGGACGGGCGGATGACCGCGACGACCGTCCCGCCCCGTCCCCGCGTCGAACGAAGGAGATCGACCATGACCACGGCCGAACCCGTCCGCAGGAAGAGCCGGCTGCATCGCGGCGAGCACCGGCAGGCCGCGCTGTTCGTCGCGCTGCCCGTGATCGGCTTCCTCGCCTTCGTCGCCTATCCGCTCGTGTTCGCGCTCGTCACCTCGTTCACGAACTGGAACGGCATCACCGCGCCGCGCGCGAACGGCGTCGCGAACTACGCGCGCATGCTCGGCGACGAGTACTTCTGGAAGTCGCTCGGCAACACCGTCTTCCTCATGATCGGCATCCCGATCGGCCTCGTTCTCGCGCTGCTCCTCGCGCTCGCCATGAACCGCCGGATGCGCGGGACGACGTTCTTCCGCACGATCTACTACATCCCGGTGATCTCGTCGATCGCGGCCATCGCCATCCTGTGGCAGTGGGCCTACAACGGCGACTTCGGGCTCGTCAACCAGGCGCTCGCATACGTCGGGATCGACGGCCCGAACTGGCTGCAGAACGCCGCCACGGCGAAGCCCGCGATCATCATCATGGCCGTGTGGAAGGGGCTCGGCTACTCGATGCTGCTCTATCTCGCCGCCCTGCAGTCGGTGCCCCGGCAGCTCTACGAGGCGGCGAGCCTCGACGGCGCGTCGGCCCTCCAGCAGTTCCGCTCCGTGACGGTGCCGATGCTGCGGCCCGTGACGTTCTTCCTCGTCGTGACGAACATCATCGGCGGCGCCCAGATCTTCGTCGAGATCAACATCATGACGCCGACGGGCGGCCCGGAGTTCTCCACCGCGACGATCGTCTGGTACATCTGGCGCCAGGCGTTCGAGTACCTCAACATGGGCTACGCCACGGCGATGTCGATCGTCCTGGGCCTGCTCGTGTTCGCCGTCACGGCCATCCAGTTCGCGCTCAACCGGCGCAACCAGTTCTCGATCGAGTGAGGCCGACGATGACCGCTCTCCAGACTCCGCCCACCACGTCGCCGGTCGCGACGGCCGCCATCGTGCAGCCTTCGCGCACGAGACGGCGACCGCGCCTGTCGCGCCGCTACCGGCTCGGCAACGTGCTCGTGACGATCGTGCTGTCGCTCGGCGGCGTGACGATGGTCGCCCCGCTGCTGTGGATGCTCGCCACCTCACTCAAGACGCGCGAGGCGGTGTTCTCCCTCCCTCCGCAGTGGATCCCCGATCCCGTGCAGTGGGACACGTACGTGCGCGTATGGACCTCGGGACCGCTCCTCACGGGCATCCTCAACAGCGCGATCGTCGCCGTGAGCGTCACGCTCGTCGGTGGAGCGGCGTCGGCGCTCGCCGCGTACGCCTTCGCGAAGATGCGGCTGCCCGGCAAGGGCGCGCTCTTCCTCTCGCTGCTCGCGGCGATCATGATCCCGTTCCCCACGCTCATGATCCCGCAGTTCCAGATGTTCGCCCGTGCGGGCCTCGTCGACACCCTGTGGCCGCTCATCCTGCCGGGCGTCTTCGGGAACATCGTCATGGTGTTCTTCCTGCGCCAGTACCTCGACACTGTGCCCGACTCGATCATCGAGGCCGCCACGATCGACGGCGCTGGCCACTTCTCGATCTTCTGGCGGCTCATCTTCCCGATCATCCGCCCCGCGATCGCGGCCCAGTTCATCCTGTGGTTCATGGGAGTGTGGAACGACTACCTCGCGCCCATCATCTACCTGAACTCGCCCGAAGTGCAGACGCTGCAGCTGGTCATCGCGCGCTTCAACGCGACCTACGCGAGCCAGACCGACTACCCGCTCATCATGGCGGCGTCGTGCATCGCGCTCGTCCCCGTGCTCGCGGTCTTCGTGATCTTCCAGAAGCAGATCATCGAGTCCATCGCGCTCACGGGCTCGAAGGGCTGATCATGGTGATGGCGGATGGCGGGGGCGAGGCGCTCGGATGGACCGGGCGCGTCATGCAGGTGCTCGCGCACGTGTCGAGGCTGCTCGCCGTGCAGGGGCTGTGGGCGCTCGGGGCGCTCGCGGGGCTCGTCGTGCTGGGCGTGCACCCCGCCTCCGTCGCCGCCGTCCGCGCGCTCGAGGCGCCGTCGGGCCTGCTCCGCGCGTTCTGGACGGCGTACCGCGGTGCCCTCGTCCGCGCGAACCTCGTCGGCGCGTGGTTCACCCTCGCGACGGCGCTCGTCATGCTCGAGGTGCTCCTCGTGCCGATGCCCGCCGTCGTGCTCGCGGCCGTGACGGTCGCGGGCGCCGGCGCCCTCGTGGCCGCCGGCTACGCCGTCGTCGCGCAGGCGCGCGTGCCGGCGGCGACAGCCCGTGCCATCCTGCGCTTCGCGCTCCTCGCGCCGTGGACGTCTCCGTGGCGCGCCGTCGGCGTGCTCTCCGTGCTCGCCGCGCTCGCGCTCGCGGTCGCGACGGCACCGGCCGTCGCACTGCTGTTCGGCGCGTCGGCGCCGCTGCTCGTCGCATCGGCGTTCATCGACCCCGTCGTCGCGCGCGCCGCCTGCTGAGCCGTCCGGCTTGACGCGGCGGCGGCGTCCTGCCACTCTTTACATCGTTGAAATGACCCGAAGGGACACCATGACCTCCGCCCGCATCCGCATCGACCCCGACGCCGTGGTCGCGCCCATCGACCGCAGGATCTTCGGCTCCTTCGTCGAGCACCTGGGCCGCTGCGTGTACGACGGCATCTACGAGCCCGGCCATCCCAAGGCCGACGCGAACGGCTTCCGCACCGACGTGACGGCGCTCGTCAAGGAGCTCGGATCCACGACCATCCGATACCCCGGCGGCAACTTCGTCTCCGGGTACCGCTGGGAGGACGGTGTCGGGCCTCGCGACGAGCGTCCGGTGCGTCGCGACCTCGCGTGGCACGCTCTCGAGACGAACCAGATCGGCCTCAACGAGTTCGCGGGCTGGCTGAAGGAGACGGGCAGCGAGCTCATGCTCGCCGTCAACCTCGGCACGCGCGGCATCCTCGAGGCGCTCGATCTGCTCGAGTACGCCAACCATCCCTCCGGCACGGCGCTGAGCGACCTCCGCGCGCAGCACGGCTACCCCGAACCGTGGGGCATCCGGATGTGGTGCCTCGGGAACGAGATGGACGGGCCCTGGCAGACGGGCTACATGACCGCCGACGACTACGGAAAGCTCGCCGCCCGCACGGCTCAGGCGATGAAGGCGGCGCAGAAGGACCTCGAGCTCGTCGTGTGCGGCTCGTCCAGCTCGTCGATGCCCACGTTCGGCGACTGGGAGCGGACCGTGCTCGAGCACGCGTACGACCACGTCGACTACGTGTCGTGCCACGCGTACTACCAGGAGCACGACGGCGACCTCGACTCCTTCCTCGCGTCGTCGCTCGACATGACCTACTTCATCGAGACCGTTGTGACGACCGCCGACGCCGTGGGCCACCGCCGCAAGACCGACAAGAAGATCATGCTGTCGTTCGACGAGTGGAACATCTGGTACCTCACGGAGCACCAGGAGTCCGACGAGGTGAACGAGACGTGGCCGATCGCACCGCGCCAGCTCGAGGACGTGTACTCCGTCGCCGACGCCGTCGTCTTCGGCAGCCTTCTCATGACGCTGCTCGCGCACCACGACCGGGTCCGCTCGGCATCGCTCGCGCAGCTCGTCAACGTCATCGCGCCGATCATGACCGAGCCCGGCGGCGACGCATGGCGGCAGACGACGTTCTTCCCGTTCTCGGTGACGTCGCGGCTCGCCCAGGGCGCCGTGCTGCGGCCGCGCGTCGAGACGCACACCGTGTCGTCGCGGAAGTTCGGCGAGGCGCCCGCGGTCGAGGCCGTCGCGACCCACGGCGACGAGGGCTCCGCGGTGTTCCTCGTGAACCGCTCGCGCGAGGCCGTCGACGTGACGATCGACGTGTCGGGCCTCGGCCGCGGCGCGGTGACCGAGGCCGTGACGCTGTGGGACGACGACGTGTACGCGAAGAACACGATCGACGACCAGGAGCGCGTCGGGTTGAAGCCGCTTGCGGCGTCGCTCTCCGACGGCGTGCTCACGGTGCGCCTCGAGCCCGTGTCGTGGTCGGCGGTCGCGCTGGGCTGAGCGTCGGGAGGTGCGGTCGGGTGAGCGGTCGATAACGCTATACTCACAACAAATGCGGGTGACGAAGGAGACGCGGATGACGCTGACGAACTGGGCGGGCAATGTGCGCTTCGGCGCGGAGCGCGTCGAGACCCCTGCGACCGTCGACGAGGTGCGCGCCGTGCTCGCCGCGTCGCGGCGGGTCCGCGCACTCGGGTCGGGCCACTCCTTCAACCTCATCGCCGACACCGACGGCACGCTGCTCTCCACGGCGCGGCTCGCCGCACCGCCGCGCATCGACGCCGACGCCCGCACGGTCTCGGTCGGCGCGGGAACGCGCTACGGCGATCTCGCGCCTCTGCTCGAGGCCGAGGGATGGGCGCTCGCCAACCTCGCGTCGCTTCCGCACATCTCGATCGCGGGGGCGGTCGCGACCGGTACGCACGGGTCGGGGGATGGCGTGGGCACGCTCTCGTCGGCGGTCGCCGCACTCGAGATCGTCACGCCGGCGGGCGACGTCGTGCGGCTCTCGCGCGGCGACGCCGACTTCGCCGGCGCCGTCGTCTCGCTCGGCGCGCTCGGCATCGTGACCGAGGTCGTCCTCGACATCGAGCCGACCTTCGCCGTCAGCCAGCGCGTGTACGAGCGGCTGCCGCTCGACGTGGCGCTCGCCGAGTTCGATGCCGTCATGGGCGCGGCCTACAGCGTGAGCATGTTCCTGCGCTGGACCGAGCCCGACGTCGTCGACCAGGTGTGGACGAAGGCGCGCGGCGACGCCTCGCCCCGGCTGCCCGGCGGGGTCGCCGAGGCGGCCGAGCAGGTGCACATGCTCGCGGGCGTCTCGCCGGCGGCGACGACGGCGCAGCGCGGCGTGCCGGGTCCGTGGCTCGACCGTCTCGCCCACTTCCGGCTCAGCCACACGCCGTCGAACGGTGCCGAGCTGCAGTCCGAGCTGTTGGTGCCGCGCGCGCACGCCGTCGAGGCGCTGCGCATCCTGCGCGGATACGCCGAGGTGATCGCCCCGCTCATCCAGGTCACCGAGGTGCGCTCGATGAAGGCCGACGATCTCTGGCTGAGCCCCGCGTACGGGACGGACGCGGTGGGCATCCACTTCACGTGGCAGCAGCGCCAGCCCGAGGTCGAGGCCGTCGTCGCGACGCTCGAGGAGGCGCTCGCGCCTCTCGGCGCCCGCCCGCACTGGGGCAAGCTCACGCGGCTCGACCGCGACGCGATCGCCGCCGCGTGGCCGCGCTTCGACGACTTCGCCGCCCTCGCGGAGCGCTACGACCCCGAGGGGAAGCTGCGCAACCCCTTCCTCGATCGCGTGCTCGGCACACCCTGACCCCTACCTCGCCTTCCTCTTCCCCTTCCCCCTCTTCCCCCTCTCTCGCCCAACGGATATCCGTTTGCCGTAAGCACACCTGATTCCGGCTTATCGCGTGGGCTCTCGTCAAAGGGATATCCGTTGGGCGAGGGGGATGTGCGGGCTACGCGAGGGCGTCGATGATGGGGCGGAACTTCACGCGCGTCTCGAGGAGCTCCGCCTCCGGGCGGCTCCCCGCGACGATGCCGCCTCCGGCATGCGCCGTGACGGGGCGCACGTCGCCGTCGGCCGCGCCGATCTGCGCGCAGCGCAGCGCGATCGCCCACTCGCCGTCGCCGGTGCCGTCCACCCACCCGACCGGGCCCGCGTAGCGGCCTCGGTCGAAGGGCTCGAGGCGGCGGATGGCTTCGACGGCAGGCGCCGTCGGGGTTCCGGCCACTGCCGCCGTGGGATGGAGCGCGCGCACCATGTCGAGTGCCGAGCCACCGTTCTCGAGCGTGCCCTCGACATCCGTCGCGAGGTGCCAGACGTTCGGCAGCTTGAGGGTGAACGGCTGCTCGGCCGCGACGAGCTCCGAGGTGTGGGGTCGCAGGGCGGCGAGAACGCTCTCGACGGCGTAGCGGTGCTCGTCGAGGTCCTTCGCGGTCGTCGCGAGCTCGGCCGTGAGCGCCGTGTCCTCGTCGGCGGTGGCGCCGCGCGGTCGGGTTCCCGCGAGCACCCTCGCCGTCACGGTCCCGCCCGACACCGTCACGAGGGTCTCGGGGCTCGCGCCGATGATGCCGTCGACGGAATAGGTCCACGTGTCGGGGTAGCCCTCCGCGAGGGCGCGCACGAGGCGGCGCAGGTCGGCGTGGGCGGGCAGCGTCCCGACGACGTCGCGCGCGACGACGACCTTCTCGAGCTCGCCGTCGGCGATGAGTGCGAGCGCGGCGGTCACGGCATCGGTGTGCGCCGCGGGGTCGAGGAGCCCGGGGCCGAGCGTCGCCGACCAGTGCGTTCCGTACGGGATGGCCGTCGGCTCGGCCGGATCGGGGGCGTCGACGGGGCCGATGACGGTGATCCATCCGCGCCCTCCGCGGCGTCCCACGACGACGCTCGGCACGACGAGCGTGCTGGGCGCGGCGGAGGCGTCGTCGAAGGCGAAGGCGCCGAAGCCGATGAGCCCCGTGCCCGGCAGCCGCACGCCGTCGAGCACGTCTGTGGCCGCCGAGATCCCGCGCCAGACATCCGCGATCGCCTCGAGCCGGTCGTGCTCGCCCACGTCGATGCGCAGCACCTCCGGCCCGATGCCGACGAACCCGTCGCCGCGGCGCAGCCAGACGAGCGGGTCGTCGGGCGCGGCGAGGAGGAGGAGGTCCTCCACGGCGTCGATAGGGCGCGTGACCGCGCGCAGGCGGGGCAGGGAGAGCGGGTCGGACACGGCCTTCAGCCTAGGCCGCGACGCTGGGCGCCCGGCGAGCGCGCCCGCCCGCGCCGCCGTCCCGGGGAGCACCCGCCGCGCCCGGCCCGGGGAGCGCCCCCGCCCCGTCCCGGCCAGCCCAGACCCGCCCCGCGCCCCTAGACTCGGCGGGTGACCGTCGAACGACCCGCCGTGGGGACCCGCCTGCTGTTCCGCTGGAGCAAATGGGACGGCTCGCCGCACTGGGTCCACGAGTGCGTGTACCTCGGATCGGACGAGTGGGGAGACTGGTTCGGACAGCTCCCGGGATGGCGCAGCTCGCGCCCCGGGCGCGACATGGTGCTCCGCGCTGCCTGCGTCGAACTGCTCCCCGCCGGGTCGGGGGAGTGGGTGCTCACGCGCAACGCCCCGCCGTCGACCACGCGCGTCTACATCGACCTCGCCTGGGACGCGCGGTGGGAGGGCGGCGAGCCCACCGCGATCGACATGGACCTCGACGTCGTGCACGCGCTCGACGAGCGGGGCGTGTACGTCGACGACCGCGACGAGTGGGACGAGCATCGCGCGGCATTCGGCTATCCGGCCGGCGTCCAGGAGCGCCTCGAGGCGCGCACCGCCGCGCTGGAGCGCGCCGTCCGCGCGGACGTCGCCCCGTTCGACGATGCGACCGCCGACCACTGGTTCGCCGTACTGCGAGGGCTCGGCCTCGACTGACCGGCTCGCCACGGACGGAGTCAGACGGTTCCCGCGGGCGGCCACACGCCGATGATCAGAGCCATCACGACGACCGTGACGAGCTCATGCGCGATGTTCATCGTCGTGAGCGCCGACGGGCGGCCCTCGAACGCGTCATGGGTGATGAACCGGGCCGCCGTGAGCCCCGCCCAGAGCACGACCGCCGTGCCGACGGCGGAGACGAGGTACGAACCGGCGTAGAAGTGCCAGGCGATCGATGCCGCGCCAGCGAGCACCCACGCCGTGACGAAGCTCACGACGAGCGTCACCGCGATGGGGACGATCGCGGTCGCACCCGGCCGGTCCATGTCGACCTTCGCGAGCTGCGCCCAGCGCGTTCCGAAGACCTTCGGCGTGTACCAGACCGAGCCGACGACCATGCTCGACAGCGTCGCCAGCACGACCGCCCAGTAGTTGATCTCGGGGACCATCAGCGCCTCCTCGGCGACGGGGCGGCCGTCGCGCGGGTCGCCATGTGCCGCGAGCATATCGCCGACCGCCCCCTGTGCGGGCGCGGATCCGGGCGATCTACACTCGACGTGATGAGCGCCGAGAACAACGAGCCGAACCGCGCCGACCTGGGGAAGGACCCCGCCAGGGTCTCGGGGATGTTCGACCAGGTCGCCGCCCGCTACGACCTCACGAACGTCGCCATGACGGTCGGCAACGACGCCCTGTGGCGCGCCGCGACGACGCGGGCCGTGGCGCCCCGGCCGGGTGAGCGCATCCTCGACCTCGCCGCGGGCACGGCCGCCTCGTCGGCCTCGCTCGCTCGCAGCGGAGCGGAGGTCGTCGCCGCCGACTTCTCGCCGGGCATGCTGGCCGAGGGCCGCCGTCGCCACGGAGCCCTCCGCAACCTCCGCTTCGTGGAGGCGGATGCCACCGAGCTGCCGTTCGAGGACGACTCCTTCGACGCCGTGACGATGTCGTACGGGCTGCGCAACGTCAACGATCCGAAGAAGGCGCTGCGCGAGCTCCTCCGCGTGACGAAGCCCGGAGGGCGTCTCGTCATCAACGAGTTCTCGACGCCGCCGAGCCCCCTCTTCCGCGGCTTCTACCGCTTCTACAACGGCACGGTGCTGCCGCGGGTCGCCCGCGTGTTCGGCTCGAACGGCGAGGCCTACGACTATCTCAACGAGTCGATCCGCGACTGGCCCGACCAGGCCACGCTCGCGGGATGGATCCGCGAGGCCGGATGGCAGGACGTCGCGTGGCGAAACCTCAGCTTCGGCATCGTCGCGCTCCATCGCGCGGTGAAGCCCGGGCTCTGAGACCGCCGTTGTCTCGGGCTGAAGAGACCGCGGACGGCGCCCCCGCGGCGGACGGTAGGCTGGGGGCGTGACTCCGAGCCCCTCCGCGCCGGGTTCGCAGCTGGCGAGCCGATTCGGTCTGAGCGACCGCGTGTTCGTCGGACCCGTCGCACGGCGCCTCGCGGCGAAGATCGAGGAGGGCCTCGAGCGCGTCGAGAGCGAGCTCGCCGAGGAGCTGAAGGCCGCAGACCCGCTCGTGGACGCGACGAGCCGCTACCTCTACGAGGCCGGCGGCAAGCGCGTGCGCCCCATGCTCGTGCTCCTCACCGCCCAGCTCGGCGCCGGTGCGACGCAGGCGGTGGTCGACGCGGCCAAGGCGCTCGAGCTCATGCACCTCGGCTCGCTGTACCACGACGACGTCATGGACGGCGCCGACCGCCGCCGCGGCGTGGAGGCGGCCCACCAGGTGTGGGGCAACAGCATCGCCATCCTCACGGGGGATCTGCTCCTGTCGCGCGCGAGCGTCATCATGTCGCGCAACGGCGAGGAGGCCATGCGCCTGCAGTCCGAGACGTTCGAGCGCCTGGTGCTCGGCCAGATGCACGAGACCGTGGGGGCGCAGCCGGGCGACGACCCGATCGACTTCTACATCCAGGTGCTCGCCGACAAGACGGGGTCGCTCATCGCCGCCGCGGCGCGCGCGGGGGCGTTCTTCTCGGGCGCCGACGAGCGCTACGGCGAGCCGCTGCGCGTGTACGGAGAGAAGGTCGGCGTCGCCTTCCAGCTGGCCGACGACGTCATCGACCTGTCCGCGAGCCCCGAGGACACCGGCAAGGTGCCAGGAACCGACCTGCGCGCCGGCGTCCCGACCATGCCGTACCTCCTGCTGGGACGGCGCGACGACGACGCCTCCCGCGACCTGCTCGCGCGCATCGACGAGGGCGTCGCGCGGATCGCCGACGGGGCCGACCCGGCCATCCTCGACGGGCCGCTCGCCGAGCTGCGCGACCACGACGTCACGGAGGCGACGCGGCAGCTGTCGCTCGACTGGACGCGCGACGCCATCGCAGCGCTCGACGCGCTCCCGCGCGGCACGGTGCGCGAGGCGCTGACGCGGTTCGCCGAGAGCCTCGCCATCCGCTCCAGCTGACCCCGGCGGGCGCACCGCTCCCGCTGACCCCAGCGGGCGCACCGCGGCGGCGCACCGACGACCGGCCGCCGCCGGTAGGGTTGCCGGCATGACGAAGCTGCGTCTCGCCATCGTCGGCGCCGGCCCCGCCGGCATCTACGCCGCCGACATCCTCCTCAAGGTCGAGCGCTCGTTCGAGGTGTCGATCGACCTCTTCGAGCACCTGCCGGCACCCTACGGGCTCGTGCGCTACGGGGTCGCCCCCGACCATCCGCGCATCAAGGGCGTCATCGGGGCCCTGCGCGAGGTGCTCGATCGCGGCGACATCCGGCTGTTCGGGAACGTGCGCTTCGGTGAGCACATCACGCTCGACGACCTCAAACGCCACTACAACGCCGTGATCTTCGCGACGGGCGCGGTGCGCGACGCCGACCTCGACATCCCCGGCATCGAGGCGGCGGGGTCGTTCGGCGCCGCCGACTTCGTGAGCTGGTTCGACGGGCACCCCGACGTGCCCCGCTCGTGGACGCTCGACAGCGCGTCGGTCGGCGTCATCGGCAACGGCAACGTCGCGCTCGACATCGCGCGCATCCTCGCCAAGCACACCGTCGACCTGCTCCCCACCGAGGTGCCCGACAACGTCTACGACGTGCTTGCGTCGTCGCCCGTGACGGACGTGCACGTGTTCGGCCGTCGCGGCCCCGCGCAGGTGAAGTTCACGCCGCTCGAGCTGCGCGAGCTCGGCGAGCTGCGCGACGTCGACATGGTCGTGTACGACGAGGACTTCGACTACGACGAGGCGTCGAGGGCCGCCGTCGCATCGAACAAGCAGGTGAAGGTCATCGACCGCGTGCTGCAGGAGTGGCGCACGCGCCCGGGCGCGAACGGGTCGGGGGGATCGGCGTCGCGTCGACTGCACCTGCACTTCTGGGCGCGCCCCGTCGAGGTGCGCGCCGATGCGGACGGCCGCGTCGCGGCGCTCGTGTACGAGCGCACACGGCCTGACGGCTCGGGCGGCGTCGTGGGCACGGGCGAGCTGCGCGAGGTGCCCATGGGGCAGCTGTACCGTGCCGTCGGCTACTTCGGATCGCCGCTTCCCGGCGTGCCTTTCGACGACCGGCACGGCGTCATCCCCAATCACGAGGGGCAGGTGCTGCGCGCCGACTCGAACGAGCGGATGCCCGGCGTCTACGCGACGGGATGGATCAAGCGCGGACCCGTGGGGCTCATCGGCCACACGAAGTCGGACGCCATGGAGACCATCCAGCACCTCGTCAACGACCAGGGGTCGTGGTGGCAGCCGGAGGACCCGTCGGAGGACGCCATCCCCGCCCTCCTCGCCGCACGTGGAGTCGCGTGGACCGACCTCGAGGGCTGGCACCGGCTCGACGCGCACGAGATCGAGCTCGGCGCGCCGCAGGGGCGCGCCCGCGTCAAGGTCGTGCCGCGCGACGAGATGGTGCGCATCTCGCGCGACTGAGCGTCTCGCGAGGGAGCGGATGGCCGGGCACGGCCATCCGCTCCGTCAGTCGCGCGGGCGCGCCGTCGACGACCGCACGACGAGCGCGAACGGCAGCGGGATGTCGGCGGCGACGGCGTGGTCGAGCTGCGGCTCCAGCTGCTCGAGCAGGATGTCGACGGCGCGCGCGCCCTGCTCGCGGGGGAACTGCGCGACCGTCGTGAGACCGAAGAAGTCGGCCTGGTCGTGGTCGTCGATGCCCGCCACGGAGACGTCGTGCGGCACCGAGAGGCCCAGGTCGCGGGCGGCGAGGATGGCGCCCATCGCCATCTCGTCGGACGCCGCGAAGATCGCCGTCGGGCGCGACCGAGGGTGGGCGCCGAGCAGCTGCTTCGCGGCGTGGTAGCCGCCCTGCACCGTGAAGTCGGCGTTCGCGACGAGGTCGGGATCGAGGGGGATGCCGGCCTCGGCGAGCGCCGCCTCGTACCCCTGCCGGCGCTGGACGGGGAGGTGGAAGTCGGAGTCGAACTCGGGGCGCCCGCCGAGATGCCCGATGCGCGTGTGCCCGAGGCCGATGAGGTGCTCCGTGGCGAGATGGGCGACGGCGACATCGTCGATCGCGAGCGTGCGCACGTCGGGGATGGGCCCGCCCACCCCCACGAGGGGCTTGCCGAGGGCGAGCAGCCGCGACACCTCGTGCGGCGTCAGCTCGAGCGAGACGGCGATCACGGCGTCGACGCGCTGACGGAGGAGGAACTCCTCGAACACGCGGTGGCGCAGCTCGGGGCCGCCCGACACGTTGTAGAGCGTGACGTCGTAGCCCGCGCGCATGAGCGCCTGCTGCGCGCCCTCGAGCACCGACGTGAAGTACCACCGGTCGAGGAACGGCAGGACGACCCCGACGTTGCGGGTGCGGCCGCTCGCGAGGCTCGACGCGTTCGACGAGACGACGTAGCCGAGGTCGTGGGCCGCGCGGAGCACGGCGTCCTTCGCCGCGGCCGACACGTGCCCGCGGCCCGAGAGGGCCCGTGAGACCGTGGCCGTCGAGACGCCCGCACGCTGGGCGACCTCGGCGATGCTCACGGTCTGCACGGGTTCATCGTAGGGCGGCCGTCAGGCGGCGACGAACCAGGCGGCGGTGTCGGCGGGCAGCACGCCGTCGCCGAGCGGACCGCTCGCGAGCAGCACGCGCAGCCCGTCGGGCACGGGCACGTCTCCGGCGCCCGTGTTCGCCACGACCGTGACGGGTCCGTTGCGGAACGCGAGTGCCGCCTCCGGCCATCCCTCGAGCCACTCCAGGTCGCCCGACGGCAGCGCGAGCTCGCGGCGGCGGCGCAGCAGCTCCTTATAGAGCTCGAGCGTGGAGCCGGCGACGCCGTCCTGCCGATCGCGCGCGAGCACATCCCACTCCGCCGGCTGCGGCAGCCACGACGCCCCCGTCGCGCTGAAGCCGAACGCGGGGGCGTCGGCCTCCCACGGGATGGGCACGCGGCAGCCGTCGCGCCCGTAGCGCTCGCCGTTCGTGCGGAACCAGGTCGGATCCTGGCGGGCCTCGTCGGGGAGCTCGATCGCCTCCGGGAGGCCGAGCTCCTCGCCCTGGTAGAGGTAGGCGCTGCCCGGCAGCGCGAGCATGACCGTCGTCGCGGCGCGTGCGCGGCGCAGACCCACGACGGGGTCGGGCTTCCCGGGGGAGAGGGGGCCGATGCCGTGGCCCTGCGGGCTGTCGTCGCCGAGGGCGAGACGCGAGGCATGGCGGATGACGTCGTGGTTCGACAGCACCCACGTCGCGGGTGCGCCGACGGCGGGGAAGACCTCGAGCGACTCGGCGATGACCTCGCGCAGCGGCGCGGCCGCCCAGTCGGTCATCATGTACGGGAAGTTGAAGGCCTGGTGCATCTCGTCGGGGCGCACCCAGAGTGCCGTCTCCTGCGCGGTCGGACGCCACGCCTCGGCGCAGAGCGCCCGGTCGCCGTCGTATCCGGCGAGGAGGTCGTGCCACTCGCGGTAGATCTCGTGCACGCCGGGGCGCCCCCAGTAGGGGACGTCCTCGGAGTCGCCGCCCATCGAATCGGCGTCGGCCGGCGGCACGAAGTCGGGGAGGCCATCCTGCTTCACGAGCCCATGGGCGACGTCGACGCGGAAGCCGTCGACGCCGCGGTCGAGCCAGAACCGCAGGATGTCGAGGAACTCGTCGCGCACCTCGCGCTGCGACCAGTCGAAGTCGGGCTGGCTCGAGTCGAAGAGATGCAGGTACCACTGCCCGGGGGTGCCGTCGGCCTCGACCACGCGCGTCCACGCCGGCCCGCCGAACACCGACTGCCAGTTGTTGGGCGGCTCCGAGCCGTCGGGTCCCTTGCCGTCGCGGAAGAGGTAGCGGGCGCGCTCCGGGCTCCCGGGGGCCGCGGCGAGAGCGGCCTGGAACCACACGTGCTGGTCGGAGGAGTGGTTGGGCACGAGGTCGACGATGACGCGGATGCCGCGCCCGTGCGCCGCCGCGAGCATGTCGTCGAAGTCGGCGAGCGAGCCGAAGAGCGGATCGACGTCGCGGTAGTCGGCGACGTCGTAGCCGGCGTCCTTCTGCGGCGACGTCATGAACGGCGACAGCCAGATGGCGTCGACGCCGAGATCCGAGAGGGCGTCGATGCGGGCGGTCACGCCGCGGAGGTCGCCGACCCCGTCGCCCGACGCGTCCGCGAACGAGCGCGGGTAGATCTGGTAGATCGCGGCGGTGCGCCACCATTCAGCTGTCATGGATCAGAACTCTAGAGGATCTCGACGCATCCTGTAAGCGTTTGCACTTCACCTGCCGTTCAGGATGGTCTCGATTCCGTCACGGCGGTGCTGGTGCGGTTTCCATTCTTAACGCAGAGCGTGTATACCTGTAAGCGCTTGCACAGCGGCGAGCACGACAACCAGGAGGACACACCAATGAAGGTGAACAGCAGGGGACGTCTCGCGGCGCTCGTCGCGGTGTCGGCCGCGACCGCGATCGGTCTCGCAGGATGCGCCGGCGGGACCGCGGCTGAGGATGACACGGCCGACGGCGGCGACACCGCGACCTCGACGCTCACGGTGTGGGTCGACGCCGAGCGCGTCGACGCGCTGCAGGCCGTCGCCGACGCCTACACGGAGAAGACGGGCGTCGAGATCGAGCTCGTGGGCAAGAGCGTCGACGACATCAAGGACGACTTCATCCAGCAGGTGCCGACGGGCGAGGGCCCCGACATCACGATGGGCGCGCACGACTGGCTCGGCGAGCTCGCCACGAACGGCGTCGTCGCCCCGCTGGAGCTCGGCGACTCGGCGGAGGGCTACCTCGACGTCGCCGTCGAGGCCTCGACCTACGAGGGCACCGTGTACATGCTCCCCTACGCGGTGGAGAACATCGCGGTGCTCCGCAACGCCGCGCTCGTCCCGGAAGCGGCGACGAGCTTCGACGACATGATCGCGAAGGGCCAGGCCGCCGGCCTCGACCAGCCGTTCGTCGTCGAGCAGGGTGCGGAGGGCAACCCGTACCACCTCTACCCGTTCCAGACCGCGTTCGGAGCCCCCGTCTTCGGCACGAACGACGCCGGCTACGACCCGACCGACCTGCAGCTCGGCAACGCGGGCGGCGAGGAGTTCGCCGCGTGGCTCTCGGCGCAGGGCAAGAACGGCACGGGCGTGTTCAACACCGACATCGACGGCGAGATCGCCAAGCAGGCGTTCCTCGACGGCACGGCGGCGTTCTGGCTCACGGGTCCGTGGAACGTCGGCACGGCGGTCGACGCCGGCATCGACGTCGCGATCGACCCCGTGCCGAGCCCGACCGACCAGGAGGCCGCGCCGTTCGCCGGTGTGAAGGGCTTCTTCGTGTCGTCGGAGTCGGCCAACCAGGTGGCCGCGAACGACTTCCTGGTGAACTACCTCGGCAGCGAGGAGGCGCAGCTCGCGCTCTTCGAGGCGGGCAACATCCTGCCGGCCCTCTCCGCCGCCGCGGAGACGGCCTCGAGCGACCCCATCATCGCGGGCTTCGCCGCCGTCGGCGAGCAGGCCGTGCCCATGCCGGCCATCCCCGCGATGGGCGCCGTGTGGCAGTACTGGGGCATCGCCGAGGCCGAGATCGTGAACGGCGCCGACCCCGTCGCGACGTGGCAGAAGCTCGCGTCCGACGTGCAGGCCGCGATCGGCTGACAACCCGCCTCGCCAGTGCGGATGTCCGCCTCCCGCGTGCGGGACGGCGACATCCGCACTGGCGAACGCCCTGCATCCGAGCCCCGACACAGCGACAGGAAGCCATGACCGACACCACCACGCCCACGGCGCGTCAGCGCCGCGCGCGATCGATCGCCGACCAGGCGGGAGGCGGGCTGCGCTCCGTCGTCATCAAGATCGCGGCCCTCGCCATCGTCGACGCCATCGCGGTCTACGCCGTGCTCGTGCTGCTCGGGTACGGGCAGTGGCTCGTCATCGGCGCCGTCGTCATCGTGACGGCGATCGTCAACTGGGTGTACTTCTCGCGGCGCGCTCTCGCGTCGAAGTACCTCACGCCCGGCGTCATCTTCCTGTGCCTGTTCCAGGTGTTCGTGCTCGTCTACACGGGCTACGTCGCCTTCACGAACTACGGGACAGGACACAACGGCACCAAGGAGCAGGCCGTGTCGGCGCTCATGGCGTCGGCGCTCGAGCGCGTGCCCGATTCGCCGAGCTATCCCGTGACCGTCGTCGAGCAGGGCGGCACGATCGGCCTGCTCGTGACGACGCCGGACGGAGAGGCGCTCATCGGCACGGCCGACGAGCCGCTCGCGCCCGCCGACGCGTCGTTCGACGGCGGCAAGGCGGTCGAGGTCGACGGATGGACGACCCTCCGGTTCGCCGACGTGCTCGCCCGCACCGACCAGATCACCGAGCTGTCGGTGGCGTTCTCCGACGACCCCAACGACGGGGCCATCCGCACGCCCGACGGCTCGAGCGGCTACCTGTACACGTCGTCGCTCGAGTACGACGAGGCCGCCGGCACGCTCACCGACCTCGACACGGGCACGGTGTACTCGGACCTCGGAACCGGGGCCTTCACGGCGCCCGACGGGGCGGAGATCCTGCCGGGATGGCAGGTCACGGTCGGGTTCGACAACTTCGTGCGCGCCGTCACGGACGCGCGGCTCGCCGGCCCGCTGCTCTACGTCACGCTGTGGACCTTCGCCTTCGCCCTGATCTCGGTGGCGTCGACGTTCTTCCTCGGCCTGTTCCTCGCGATCGCGTTCAACCACGCCCGCATGCGGTTCCGGCGGACCTACCGCGTGCTCATGATCCTCCCGTACGCCGTGCCGTCGTTCCTGTCGGCGCTCGTGTGGGCGGGCATGATGAACCAGAGCTTCGGATTCCTGAACCAGGTGATCTTCGGCGGCGCCGACATCCCGTGGCTCACCGACCCCGTGCTCGCGAAGGTGTCCGTGCTCATCGTGAACCTGTGGCTCGGGTTCCCGTACATGTTCCTCGTCTGCACGGGCGCGCTCCAGGCCATCCCCGACGAGCTGCAGGAAGCGGCGACCGTCGACGGCGCGAGGCCGTGGGCGATCTTCCGCCTCATCAAGCTGCCGCTGCTGCTCGTGAGCGTCGCGCCGCTGCTCATCGCGTCGTTCGCGTTCAACTTCAACAACTTCAACATCGTTTACATGCTCACGAACGGCGGGCCGCGCGACGGGGATGCGCCCATCCCCGTGGGCCATACCGATCTGCTCATCTCGCTCGTCTACAAGGTCGCGTTCACCGGGCAGACCCGCGACTACGGCCTCGCGAGCGCGTACTCGATCATCATCTTCATCGTCGTGGCGGTCATCTCGATCATCGCGTTCCGCCGCACCAAGTCCCTCGAGGAGCTGAACGGATGACCGCCTCGCTCGACACCGTCGCCATCACGGGCGGGCGCCGCGGCCCCGCCCCGCGCCGCCGTTCGGCTGGCCGCTGGTTCGCCGACACCGGATGGCGCCACCTCGTGGGCGTCGTCATGGTCGCGTTCTCGCTGCTGCCGATCGTGTTCGTCATCTCGAGCTCGCTCAACCCGAACGGCACGCTGACCGGATCGAACGCGCTGTTCTCGCAGATCGGCTTCGACAGCTACGCGCGCATCCTGAACGACCCGAAGACGCCGTTCCTCGCGTGGTTCGCGAACACGCTCATCATCGCCGGCATCACGGCGATCGCGACGGTGTTCCTCGGCGGGCTGGCGGCCTACGCGTTCTCGCGCATGCGGTTCGCGGGGCGGCGGTTCGGCCTCATCGGCATCGTCGTCGTGCAGATGTTCCCGCAGCTGCTCGCCGTCGTGGCGATCTTCCTGCTCATGAGCGCGATCGGGGAGTGGTTCCCCGCGCTGGGGCTCAACACCCGCATCGGCCTCATCCTCGTGTACCTCGGCGGCGCGCTGGGCGTGAACACGTACCTCATGTACGGGTTCTTCAACACGATCCCGCAGTCGATCGACGAGGCGGCGAAGATCGATGGCGCGGGTCACGCGCGCGTGTTCTTCACGATCGTGCTGCCGCTCGTCGCGCCCATCCTCGCGGTCGTCGCGCTGCTGTCGTTCATCTCCTCGGTGAACGAATACGTCGTGGCGTCGGTGCTGCTCATCGACACCGACGTGCAGACGCTCGCGGTGGGGCTGACGAAGCTCGTGTCTAACCCCCGCTACGCCGACTGGAGTGCGTTCTCGGCCGGCGCCGTCATCGCGGCGCTGCCCGTCGTCGCACTGTTCCTTTTCCTGCAGAAGTACATCGTCGGCGGTCTCACCGCCGGCGCCGTGAAGTAAGCCGCGCCGGAGGTCGCCGACCCCTCGCCGGGGTTGCAGTTTCCGTCGTTCCGGGGCCGGTTGGGGCCGGGAACTGCGACCTGGGCGAGAGGGGTGACCGCCGGCTGGCCGGTGGCTGGTCGCCGACCCCTCGCCGGGGTTGCAGTTTCCGTCCTTCCGGGGCCGGTTGGGGCCGGGAACTGCGACCTGGGCAGTCGATCGCTGGCGGAGCCGGACACAACGCAGGAGATCCGCGCCGCGAGGGGCGCCCGCGCCGCGTGAAGCCGCGCTGAGCGGCGGACGGGAGCAGCCGATCTCCTGCGTTGTGTCCGCACTGACCACCGACCCCGCCCGCACACCGCGAACCGCCCCGCCTCCAACGCGAAGCGCCCCGGCCATCACTCGGATGGACGGGGCGCTTCGACGCGGATCAGCGCTGGGTCGTCTGGCCGGGAGCCGAGACGCGGCGCGGCTCGCGGCGACGCGGAGCCGCCGCGTCCGTGCGGGGAGCCGGGTCGCCCGTCGACGTCGAGTACACGCGCGGCGCGGACTGGGCGCGACCGCCGTTGCCGCCGCGACCGCCCTGTCCGCCTCGACCGCCGCCGTTGCCGCCGCGCGAACGCCGCGAACCCTGGCCGTCGCGGGCCTGGCCGTCGCGGGCGCCGTCGCGCACCTGGCCATCGCGGGACGCCCCGGAGGCCTGCCCGCCGCGTCCGCCACGACCGCCACGGCTCGACCCTGCGGCCGACCCTGCGGTCGCCGTCGCGGCGCCCTCGCGTGCGGCGCGCTTGCGGCGCGCGTTGGCGCCCTGCGACGTGCCCGCAGCGGCGGGGGCGGGGGCGTTGCCCGAGCCGGGGCCGCCGGGAACGGGGGCGACGCGCTCGGCGACCTCGCCGACGAGTGCCGTGACGGCGGCGCTCGTCGGGGTGACGCGCTGCGGCTGCGCCGCGATGCCGGCCTTGCGCAGCAGCAGCTTCGTGTCCTGCCGCTGCGAGGCGAGCATGACGGTCACGACGTCGCCGGCCGAGCCCGCACGGGCCGTGCGGCCGGAGCGGTGGACGTACGCCTTGTGCTCGGCGGGCGGGTCGACGTGGACGACGAGGTCGACGCCGTCGACGTGCACGCCGCGGGCGGCGACGTCCGTCGCGACGAGCACGCGCACGCGCCCCGACGAGAAGTCGGCGAGGTTGCGGTCGCGGGCGTTCTGCGACAGGTTGCCGTGCAGGTCGACGGCGGGGATGCCGCGCGCCGTCAGCTGCTTGGCGAGCTTCTTCGCCTGGTGCTTCGTACGGGTGAAGAGGATGCGGCGCGCGACGCCGGACGCGAGCGTGCGCACGAGGTCGTTCTTCTCCTCGTCGTCGACCTCGAACACGTGGTGCGTCATGGCCGGGACGGGCGACTCCGCCGGGTCGATGGAGTGGCGCACCGGGTCCTTGAGGAAGCGCGACACGAGCTTGTCGACGCCGTTGTCGAGCGTCGCGGAGAAGAACATCCGCTGGCCGTTCGCCGGGGTCTTCGCAAGGATGCGCGTCACGCCGGGGAGGAAGCCGAGGTCGGCCATGTGGTCGGCCTCGTCGAGCACGGTCACGGCGATGCGGTCGAGGTTCACGACGCCCTGGCTCATGAGGTCCTCGAGGCGGCCGGGGCAGGCCACGACGATGTCGACGCCGCTGCGGAACGCCGTCTCCTGGGGCTTCTGCGAGACACCGCCGAAGACGGTCGTCACCTTGAGGCCGGAGGCCTCGGCGAGGGGGGTCACGACGCGGGCGATCTGCGTCGCGAGCTCGCGCGTGGGGGCGAGCACGAGGGCGGATGGCCGTCCCGCCGTGCGCGTCGGCTTCGCCTGCGCGAGGCGCGCGACGAGCGGGATGGAGAAGGCCAGGGTCTTGCCCGAGCCGGTCTTGCCGCGGCCGAGCACGTCGCGCCCGGCGAGGGTCGACGGCAGCGTCTCGCGCTGGATGGGGAACGGGGTGGGGCGCTCCTCGGCGACGAGGACGTCGACGAGGTGGGCGGGGACGCCGAGATCGGCGAACGTGGGAGCAGAGGTCACGGAGACTTCTTTCGAAGGGGGTCCGCCGTGCAGGATGGCGCGGGTCGCGCAGCGCGGCGGAGGATGGCGAACTCGGCGGGTGCCGGATCCGTTCGCCGCGGCAGGATGTTCGCGATCGGGATGGGAGTCCGCGCGATCAGGACACGACGACGCGCGACACGGGTCGCGCAGACCTCGAGCGTAGCATCCGGGCCTGTGAGGGACTCCGCCTCAGCGGTAGTTGATGAACTGCAGGTCGATGTCGAGGTCGGCGGCCTTGAGCAGGCGGATGACCTCCTGCAGGTCGTCGCGGCTCTTCGACGACACGCGCAGTTCGTCGCCCTGGATCTGCGACTTCACGCCCTTGGGCGCCTCGTCGCGGATGATCTTGCCGATCTTCTTCGCGTTCTCCTGCGTGATCCCCTCCTTGAGCGTGGAGGTGATGCGGTACTCCTTGCCGGAGGCGACGGGCTCGCCCGACTCCAGGCTCTTGAGCGAGATGCCGCGCTTGATGAGCTTGGACTGGAAGACGTCGAGCACGGCGTTCGCGCGGTCCTCGCTGCTCGCCTTGATGAGCACGGCCTCGCCGCTCCACTCGATGGAGGCGCCGGTGCCCTTGAAGTCGTAGCGCTGCTCGACCTCCTTGCGCGCCTGGTTGAGCGCGTTGTCCGCCTCCTGGCGGTCGATCTTGGAGACGATGTCGAAGCTGGAGTCTGCCATGGGAGAAGCCTACCGAGCGGCCCCTGAGGGCGCCGTCGGTTCGTAGAATGTCCCGCGAGCCGGCTGACGGAGGAGGACCGCATGCGACCGCTGACCGAACAGGATGTCCTCGGATCGTTCGTGAACGCGGACGACCGCGAACTCGAGCTCGTCGAGCTCCCGCACGACTTCCCCCTCACGGAGTGGGACCACCTCGACTTCCTCGCCTGGCGCGACCCGCACACGCGCAGCCGCGGCTACATCGTCGCCGAGATCGAGGGCGAGCCCACCGGCATCGTGCTGCGCGCCGCGTCGGGATCGTCGAGTGCGCGACAGAGCATCTGCAACATCTGCCGCACGATGCAGCCGGGCAACCAGGTGACGATGTTCACGGCGCGCAAGGCGGGCCCGGCCGGAGAGAAGGGCGACAGCGTCGGCACCTACATCTGCGCCGACCTGTCGTGCCACGAGAACGTGCGCCTCGCCCTCCCGCTCGCTCCGAGCGAGTACCGCGCGAACGTCGACATGAAGATCGACGGCACCGCGCGGCGATCGCGCGCGTTCGTCGAGCGCGTCATCGAAGACGCCGCCTGACGGCTACGCGGCCCGGCTCATGGCCGCGTCGATCAGCACCTCGGCGGCACCGCGCGCCTGGATGGCCGCCTCCGGGTCGGCCGAGATGGCGGCCGTGCTCTGCGCGCCCTCGGCGAGGATGGCGAGCTGCGCGCCGAGCGACGCGGGGGCGCCGATGCCGGTGACGAGCTCGGCCATGTACGCCTGGAACGAGGCCTTGTGCGCGCGCACGATGCGCGCGACCTCGGGGTTGGTGCCGCCGAGCTCGCCGAAGGCGTTGATGAAGGCGCAGCCGCGGAAGCCGTCGGTGCAGAACCAGTCCTCGAGATAGCCGTAGACGGCGAGCAGCCGCTCGCGCGGCGATCCGGCGAGCGCGACGGCTCCCGTCAGCGCACGCTCCCACTCGTCGTGCTTGCGGGCCAGCACGGCAGCGACGATGTCGCTCTTGGCGGGGAACAGCGCGTAGAGCCGTCGCAGCGACACGCCGGCCGCCGTCCGCAGCTCGTCCATCCCGACGGCCGCGTACCCCTTCTCGTAATAGAGGCCCTCCGCCGCGCGGAGGATGCGCTCCCTGGCCTCGTCCTCGCTCATGCAATCATCCTACTTGACATGAGAACGAGCGTTCTCTATCGTGGTGTCCATCGGCGAGAACGATCGTTCTCACCTCATCGGAAGGGAAGAGATCATGGGCTTCATCACCGTCGGCCAGGAGAACAGCACCGACATCGAGCTGTACTACGAAGACCAGGGTGCGGGCCAGCCGGTCGTGCTCATCCACGGCTATCCGCTCGACGGCCACAGCTGGGAGCGCCAGACGCGTGAGCTGCTCGCGCAGGGCTACCGCGTGATCACCTACGACCGCCGCGGATTCGGGCAGTCGTCCAAGGTCGGCTCAGGCTACGACTACGACACCTTCGCCGCCGACCTGAACACCGTGCTCGAGACCCTCGACCTGCGTGACGTCGTGCTCGTCGGCTTCTCGATGGGCACGGGCGAGCTCGCGCGCTACGTCTCGCGCTACGGCCACGAGCGAGTCGCGAAGCTCGCCTTCCTCGCCTCGCTCGAGCCCTTCCTCGTGCAGCGCGACGACAACCCCGACGGCGTTCCGCAGAGCGTCTTCGACGGCATCGCCGAGGCGGCCAGGGGCGACCGGTTCGCGTGGTTCACGCAGTTCTACAACGACTTCTACAACCTCGACGAGAACCTGGGCTCCCGCATCAGCCAGGAGGCCGTCACGGGCAGCTGGAACGTCGCCGTCGGCAGCGCGCCCGTCGCCGCCTACGCCGTCGTGCCCGCCTGGATCGAGGACTTCCGCGCCGACGTCGAGGCGGTCCGCGCCGCGGGCAAGCCCACGCTCATCCTGCACGGCACGAAGGACAACATCCTCCCGATCGACGCGACCGCGCGACGCTTCCACCAGGCCGTGCCCGAGGCGGAGTACGTCGAGGTCGACGGCGCGCCGCACGGCCTGCTGTGGACGCACGCCGACGAAGTGAACGCCGCCCTGAAGGGCTTCCTCGCGCGCTGAACGCAGGGCAGACGGGCTCCGGCGCGAGGCGCCGGAGCCCGTCTGCCGGTATTCCGTACTTCCATCCAGGCGTTCCACCTGCGTAGTCTGCAAGGGACCATCCTCGGGGGAGATGCCATGACACCTGCGCGATCGGACTCGAACGGCCGACGGAGGTCGCGCAGGTCGCGCATCGCGGCCCTCCTCGTCACGGCACTCGCGGGGATGGGCCTCGTCCCGATCGCGGCGGGCCCCGCGGTCGCGCTCACGGAGCCGACGGCGTCGACCGCCGTCGTGCGCGTGCAGCTGGCCGACGTCCGGCTCGCCGCGGGCCTCGAGCCGGCCGACGTCGACCACCGCTACGCCGAGGGGCAGACGATGCGCCTCGCGGAGGACGCGGAGGGAGCCCAGCCCGTCGCCGCCGACTGGGCGACCTGCACGGTCGGTGCCGACGACGCCGGCCAGTGCGAGTTCGTCATCCCCGACACCCAGCCGGGCGGAGCGAACTCCGGAGCGGACTACTGGGTCGTCTTCGGAGAGCCCGTCGCCGGCAGCCCTGCCGCGGAGAACACGTACGTCGTCGACTCGTTCTACACCTCCAACCGCGCGGGACAGCGCGGGCAGATCCCCTACAGCGTGCAGCTCCCGTCCGAGCAGATCGTCGGCGGCGCGCTCGTGCAGCTACCGGCGGCGGTCGACCCCGCGGGCGACACGGGGCTCACGCAGCGCGACACCTTCGGAACGCTCGGACTCTCGGTCGCGAACCCCGCGCTCACGCAGGAGTGCCGCGCGCTCAACGTGGCCATCGTGTTCGACCTGTCCTCGTCGATCGGCGAGGCGAACCTGCCGCTCGTGAAAGAGGCCGGACGGGTGCTCGTCGACGGGCTCGTGGGCTCCGGCTCGTCGGTGGGGCTGTTCACCTTCTCGCGCTACGCGCCGTCGAGCAACACGTCGCACCATCCGCTCACCCCCGTCGACGGCGGTCGCGACGAGCTCGTCGCGGACATCGACTCGTACGTCACCTCGAGCGGGACGAACTGGGACAGGGGCCTCGCGGCCGTCGCCGAGGACGACGTCGACTACGACATCGCCTTCGTGCTCACCGACGGCCTTCCCGACAAGTCCGGCTTCCCCTACATGCCGGCGTCGTCGACGTTCCCGCAGCGCTTCGCCGAGCTCGACCAGGGGCGCTATTCGGCGAACCAGCTGAAGGCCGAGGGCACCCGCGTCTTCGGGATCGGCATCAACCTCGACGGGGCGACCTCCGTGCCCGCCCAGCCGGAGTCGTCCATCCAGGCCATCAGCGGGCTGAGCGAGTACCCGGAGGTCGCCGCGGAGGAGGCCGACTACGCGAGCGCCGATTGGGACAATCTCGTGTCGCTCACCTCCGAGCTCGTCGACGCCATGATCTGCCGCACCGAGGTGATCGTCCACAAGGAGGAGATCGCCCACACCGGCGAGAGTTCGCCCGGTGAGGGATGGCCGTTCGAGATCGGCGCGTCGGCCGACGGCGCGATCAGCCCCGATCCGACCATCGTCACCGACGAGACCGGGACGGCGACGGCGGAGATCACGACGAACGGACCGTCGCCCATCGACGTCTCGATCTCGGAGGCGCAGCGGGACGGCTGGCAGCTCGACGACGTCTCCTGCACGGTCGACGGCGCGCCGGTCGAGGTGGCCGCGTCCACGGAGGTGGCCGTCGAGGGTGTCGCGCCGGGGTCGACGGTCGAGTGCTTCTTCGTGAACCGCGACGACCCGGTCGACTCGACGATCACGGTCCGCAAGATCGAGGACGCCGCAGGCGGACAGCGGCCGGGGTGGGGATGGCTCTTCGACGCGGGCGTGACGGCCGACTCCCCGACGTTCACCACCGAAGGGCCTCTGGCCACCGATGCGGACGGCGTCGCGACGACGACCGTCACGACGGGGAGCGGCGAGTTCGACGTCTCCCTCGCCGAATGGCCCCGCGAGGGATGGTCGTTCGCGTCGGCGAACTGCACGGTCGACGGCATCCCTGTGGACGTCGTGCAGGACGAGGCGATCGAGGTGACGGGCGTCGCCGCCGGGTCGGCCGTGGACTGCACCTTCGTCAACAGCGAGGATCCGGTCGCGACCACGATCGAGATCGAGAAGATCGAGTCGCTCGCCGGCGTGCGCACGCCCGGGGAGGGATGGGAGTTCACGCTCGGCGCCTCCGCCGACGACGCCGTGTTCTCGCCATCCGGCCCGTTCGCGACGGGGGAGGACGGGACCTTCGCGACGACGGTGACGACGCCGAACGCGCCGTTCGATCTCGACGTGGCGGAGGTGGCCCAGGAGGGCTGGTCGTTCTCCGAGGTGTCGTGCGCGGTCGACGGCCAGCCGGTGGACGTCGCGCAGGGAGACGCGACGACCGTGGTCGACATCGCGCCGGGCTCTGATGTGTCGTGCGTGTTCGTCAACGTCGCCGACCCCGTCGAGTCGACGCTCGCGATCGAGAAGATCGAGGACACGGCCGACGGCGAGCGCCCCGGCGCGGGATGGGTGTTCGACCTCGCCGACAGCGCAGACGACGCGGTGTTCGCGCCGATCTCGCCGCTCACGACGGACGACGACGGCACGGCCTCGACGACGATCACCACGGCCGACGCCCCGTTCGACCTCGAGATCGGCGAGCGGCAGGAAGACGGATGGACGCTGCGGAGCGTCTCGTGCACGGTCGACGGCGACGATGTGGAGACGACGGGGATCGCCCCCGTCGTGCTCGCGGATATC
This sequence comes from Microbacterium sp. NPDC055683, assembly GCF_053617895.1. Classification (NCBI taxonomy): domain Bacteria; kingdom Bacillati; phylum Actinomycetota; class Actinomycetes; order Micrococcales; family Microbacteriaceae; genus Microbacterium; species Microbacterium sp. NPDC055683. Next base: position 68,307 of record NZ_JBSHGQ010000001.1, read on the forward strand.
GCTCCCGGCAGCGACATCCGCTGCACCTTCGTGAACGAGGCCGACCCGATCGAGACGCCCGGTCCGACGACCACGCCCGGTCCCACGGTGACGCCCGGTCCCACGGTGACGCCCGAGCCCACGGCGACGCCGGGGCCCACGGTGACGCCCGGGCCCACGGTGACGCCCGGTCCGACGGTCACGCCCGAGCCCACGGTGACGCCGGGCCCGACGCCTGCCCCCACGGTGACGCCTGCCCCGACGGAGACTCCCGGTGTGCCGCCCGTTCCGGGCGAGACGGCGTCCCCCGCTCCCGCGCCGGACGTTCCAGGGGGCTCCGGACCCACCCCCGGCGCGCCGGGTGGTGGGGAGCCAGGACCCCTCGCACCCACGGGAGGTTCGCTGACCGTCGTGCTCCTCCTCGGAGCACTCCTCGCGCTGGCCGGCGGAGGGTTCGTGCTCGCGCGGCTCCGCGGCCGCACCGCGCGCTGACCTCGCCGGGTGGGGATGGCCGACAGCGCCGTCCCCGCCTGCTCGCGTCGTGGGCCGCGACGGACGCGGTCGAGGGGTGTCCTGACGGGGCCTCCCTGCCATCCGAGCCGCCGCATAGCGTCGGAGCATGACCACTCGCACTCACGGAGAAGACGGCTCGGCAGGGGGAGAGGACGCGCCAACCGGGTGGACCGGCGGACAGCGGGCTTTCGGGGACTTCGCTCCGGGGCTCGTGCACTACACGGATCGCGTCCTCTTCGACGAGGTCTGGGAGCGCGCCGATCTCTCCCCTCGCGACCGCTCGCTCATCACCGTCGCGGCGCTCACTGCGATGGGCAAGACCGAGCAGCTCGGATTCCACCTCGGCTTCGCGCGGCGGAACGGGGTCTCCGACGAGGAGCTGAAGGAGGCGATCCTGCATCTCGCGTTCTATGCCGGATGGCCGAATGCGATGAGCGCGATGACCGTGCTGAAGGACGTCGTCGAGCCTTCGCGACCCGCTGACGAGGAGTGACCCGTGACCACGGCCGATTTCGATCAGATGTTCCCGCTCGGTGCGCCGAACGACGCCTACGCCGAGTACTTCACGGGGCAGAGCTACCTCGCCCCGCTCGCCGGCGGGAGCGTGCCGGTGAGCAACGTGTCGTTCGAGCCGGGGTGCCGCAACAACTGGCACATCCATCACGGGGCGGCGGGCGGCGGCGATCAGATCCTGCTCTGCACCGCCGGCTCGGGCTGGTACCAGGCGGAGGGCGAGGCGCCGATCAGCCTCGAGCCGGGCACGATCGTCCGTGTGCCCGCCGGGACGAAGCACTGGCACGGGGCGAAGGCCGACTCGTGGTTCAGCCACGTCGCCTTCATCACCCCGGGCGAGGGCGTGCGGAACGAATGGCTCGAGCCCGTCGCCGACGAGGCGTACGGCGCGCTGCCGGGGGCGGGCACGACGACAGCGTAAGCGATCCACCGCCGCCCCGGCAGCCACGTCCAGGCCCCGCGAGAACAGCGAGGGCGAGTACGCCGGCCTCGGCGGGCGCAACCTCAGCGGGCGCGGGCCCGGCAACGAGGTGGCGCTGCAGACCGCTCGTCGCGAGCGTGCCATAGCGCACGAGAAGACCTGGCGGCGCCTCCTAGGGCAGCGCAGCCAGTACCGTCTTCGCGAGAAGGAGAAGCCGGACGCGAAGGGTCGGGTTCCGATGGTGTGCCCCGCCGCGGGACCCAATCCGCTGTTGACCTGCCCACTCAAAGAGCTCATCGACACCCGTGTCAGCGCACCGACCCTTATGCCCGTCATTCCCACGAGTGCCATGAAGTCGCCGGGAGTCGTCTGCACCAACAAGACGTCCACGACCTTCAACTTGACCGATGGCGGCAGCTACGGCCAGTCCTACGAGTTCGGCAGCAAGGAGTGGGAGTCGCACTACCACTACGGCCGAAACAACGTAGAAAGCTTCAATGCGTACATCAAGGACGCAGCAACGTTCGACCTCGCGTCCCCCGGGCGCCGTCGCATGCGTGGCTTCACCGCCCAGTCGATTCTCGTCGTCATCACCGTCGCCGCCGCCAACATCCGCAAGGTCCGCGAGTTCCTCGCGGAACGCGCGGTCGAGGAACTCGACGCCGCGGAAGGCATCACCGCACCGACCGCAGGGACGCGCCGGCATCGCAAGGGCCCCGCAAGTCAGAACCTCGTCTACCGCGCCCGGAAGGGCCAGCGCATGAACCGCGCGCAAAGTCGGAGCCCGCTACGGACGTAGCTCGCGTTCCGCTCCCGAACTGAACACCCCGCAGCAGCCCTCGTCCTCTGGACGGAGGGCTACTCGGCATGGACACCAAGCGCCCACGCGACTCGCCGGTCTCCAGGCCAGCGGTATGCGCACCTCGCCCGCCCGCCAGCGGCGCTCCACGAGACGACGAAACCCCCAGGTCTCCCTGGGGGTTTCGTTTGTGGGTCGGTTTCCTGGACTCCTTGAGGGAGAACCTTGGACAACCCTGGGTGGGGTGTTCGGATATCTCGCCCTGGCGGATGATTCCGGGGTGCAGGAGTCGTCCTCAGCGGGCTGATCCTCTGGCGGTGCGCCGATAATCCTCCCCGGGTCGTGCGGATCGAGTCTGATCCGAGCAGGATCAGCGTGAGTCGAGTCGATCGAGACGACCTCATCGGCGATCTCGTCGACGCTGCATGAGGCGCGCTGGACAAGGCTTCGAGGAACGTGTCTCTAGATGCGCAGGTGCAGATGAGGAAAGTCTGATTAGCGTACCTGTCGGTGAGGATCACGCTTTCAGGACCTGCTTGCGGGGGGATCCTCCGCGCGTGTACGATCGCGGCAGATGCCGACCTCGCACGGATGCGGGCGGCCTGTTCTGCAGATCGGACGACCCGGCCGACGAGGATGGTCTCGTCACGCGTGGACGGCGTCGCGATCGCGCCAAAGGAGGCACGATGAACGTCCTGGTCCCGCCGTCCGCACCACGCGGATCGAGAAGGAGAGCAGGTGCGGGGCTCCTCGCCGTTCTCGCCGTCCTGATCGGGCTCCTCTCTGCGACCGCACCCGCGCCCGCCGCCGAGGCCGCGGGTGCGCCGAGCTTCTCATTCGACTTCGGCCCGGGAGCGGTGGCAGACGGGTACACCGGCGTCGCCTGCTCGACGGCCTACTCGCCGAGCACCGGATACGGGTTCACCACGACGACGGGGGTCGACGGCAAGAACCGCGCCAGCGGCGACCCCCTTCTCGCAGATTTCTGCTTCGGCAGCGCTCTCGACTTCGCCGTCGATCTGCCGGACGGCGACTACTCCGTCCGAGTGGTCTCGGGCGACGCCTCGGCGACCCAGGGGCGCATGACCGTCACCTCCGAGGGCGAGACGGTCGTCGCCGGCATCGGAGCCGCCGCCGGCTCGTACGTCGACCGCTCCTTCGACACCCACGTCGCAGACGGGCAGCTCAACCTGCGGTTCACGGCGTCGCCGGCGCGCGTCAACGCGATCATCGTCACGCCGTTCGTCTGGGAGCCGGGGCTGAGCATCGTCGACGACGGCAGCGGATCCGTGGTCCTCCAGAACGACCACGTCTCACTGCGCGTCACGAAGAGCACCGCCGAGATCACGACCCTTCGTCTCAACGGCTCCAACCCCATCCTCAACTACCTTCGCAACGGCAGCGGGTCGTACCTCGCGAACTGGAGCATCGACGGCGTCGCGAAGCAGCAGACGATCAAATCGGCGACGTACGAGGTCGTGCAGGACGACGACGAGCGAGTCGAGATCGTGTTGACGCAGAGCGATCCTGCGGTGCTGCCCTTCGAGGTCGAGGTGCACATCGCACTCGACGCAGACTCGCAAGGGCTCTACTACTACACGGTGTACCGGTACCCCGAGGGCATGCCGTCCGGGCTGACGATCCAGCAACTCCGTTACGCCTTCAAGACAGACGGCACGCTCTTCACCGAGTACGCCATCGATGACGAGCGACAGGGCACGGCGCCGCGGGAATCTGACTTCGCCGACGAGGAGGTGCAGGATGCGACGTACCGGATGCCGGACGGGTCGATCTACTCCAAGTATCAGCAGATCAGCGACGACGAGGGATCGCAGAGCGTCTTCGGCGTCTACGGCGACGGCGTCGGCCTCTCGCTGATCCAGCCCAACAAGGACTGGATGCCCGGCGGCCCTACACGGCAGGAGCTCACGACGCACACGGTCGCCGGCGGTCAGATCTTGCTCTGGCACGAGAACTCCCGCCACTACGGCGCCACCGACCTCGTTCCCGAGGTCGGATGGGAGAAGGTCTTCGGGCCGTTCTTCCTCTACGTCCAGGAGGGCGACTCGTTGGACAGCATGTGGGCCGATGCGCAGGCCCGGCTGTCGCAGGAGGTTGACGCCTGGCCGTATTCCTGGGTTTCCGATCCGCTGTATGCGGCCGAGACGCGCTCCGATGTGACGGGCCGGTTGCAGATCACGGGCGACGCGAGCGCGGAGGACGCGTGGGTCATCCTCGCCGACCCCGGTGCGGACTGGCAGAGCGGCAATGGCTCGTACGTGTACACGGCACAGGCCGCGGCGGACGGTACGTTCACCGTGCCCGCGGTACGTCCTGGCAGCTACACCCTCCATGCGTTCGTCGACGGTGTGCCGGGCGAGTTGACGCACGAGGGCGTCGATGTCGCGGCCGCGCAGACGACAGCGCTCGGAACCGTCGTCTGGGAGACAGCGCCGACCGAGCTGCTCGCGTGGCGGATCGGCGTCCCCGACCGGTCGGCCGCCGAGTTCGCCGTGCCCGAGGGTGTCGATTCGCCTGTGCAGGGGCTGGAGCCCTGGCGCGAGTACGGCACCTGGCTGCAGTACGCCGTGGACTTCCCCCACGATGTGGAGTTCGAGGTGGGCGTCGACGATCCCGCCGTCGACTGGGCATACTTCCAGCCGATGATCAAGACACCGGGCAATCCCGATGAGCTGCTCGTCCCGTACGACTCGTCGCTGACCGAGCGCGACATCGTCTTCGACGTCGATGGCGCGCCGCGCGATGCGACGCTCACGCTCGGCATCGCCAGCGCGGTCTTCGCCAACCTCGCCGTCGAGGTCAACGGCGAGCGCCTCGCCGAGTGGGCGACGATCCCTGGGCCGTCGGGAGACAACGCGCTCTATCGCCACTCCGATCGCGGCCAGGCCCGCGAGCTCGACGTCGACATTCCCGCCGCGGCACTCCGATCCGGTTCGAACACCATCACCCTCACGCCCATGGCGGGGCCGGCATCGGGGACATGGACCTCCGTCTACGCGAACGTCATGTACGACTTCGTCCAGCTCGCCTGGGATACGCCGCCGGACACCACTGTGCCGGTCGTCTCCGGCCTGCCCAGCGGGACGATCGCCGACACCTCCGTCATCGACACGGCGGCTCTCGCGTCAGACGCCGAGTCGGGCGTGGCCAGCGTCGCCGTCGAGCTCGACGGCGAGCCCGTGGAGCCGGGTGCGGCGATCGATCTGGCGGGTCGGATCGGAGAGCATCGCATCTCGGTGGTCGCCGTGAACAACGCGGGGCTGTCTGAATCGGCCGAGAGCGTGTTCCTCGTCGTCCGCGACGACGGTGCGACGCGGGCCCCGGGGGCGGCCGTCCTCTCGAACACGAGCGGATACGCGTCGGGGCTGCACGACGGCACCTTCGACGTCGTGATGAATCTCTGGTGGGGGACGCCCGGCAGCGTCCTGCGGGTGCTCGAGAACGGTGTCCCGATCGCGACGCAGGCGCTGGCGGCGACGACCGGGTCGTCGCAGACCTCCCGCATCCCGATCTCGGGGCGGGTCGACGGCACCTACGTCTACACCGCCGAGCTCATCAATCTGCAGGGGGCGACATCGACGAGCTCGACCACCGTCACGGTGAACGCGGCGAAGCCCGCTCAGCCCGTTCTCAGCCACGACAACTGGGATGGCGACGGCTCGTTCGCGCTCACGGCGAACCTCTGGTGGGGTACCAACGCGACCTCCTACCGCTTCGAACTCGACGGCGTGGTCGTCGGGCAGGGGGGCCTGACGGCGCGCGGTACGGGTGCGCAGCAGGCGTCGCTGTCGCTGCAGGGGATCGCGCAGGGCGATCATGTGGCGCGCGTCGTCTTCGTCAACGCCGCCGGGGAGACGGCGAGCTCGCCGATGACGGTGCGCGTGACCCGCTGACTCCTGACACGGTGCAGGCCCCGGGATGCTCCCGGGGCCTGCACCGTGCGCATTCAGGAGAGGGTGATGAACTCGGCGTCGTGCGGGGACAACGTGAACTCGTCCCCGAGCGCGCGCCCGGAGAAGACGCTCGTCCCGGGGGACGGCAGCACGATGTCGCGCGGCTCGGGCGCGAGGTTGACGAGCAGAGCGTGACGATCGTCGGTGCGCCGGGCGATCACGCCGCGCGGAACCGCGAGTGCCGGTGCGATGCCCTGCAGGTCGAGCTCGCGGGCGAGCACGGCGTCGAGCAGCTCCTCGCGGGCGGGCAGCGCCAGATACACGGCCCGCCCGCTGCCGAAGCGGTTCACGGTGACGGCGGGATACTCGCGGTCGAGCCCGACGATCGTGGCGGCGACGTCGGCGCCGCGCAGATGAACGTCGTCGAACCGCGTGGCGGTCGTCGCGATGGTGCGCCCGCAGAGGTCGATCCGCAACTCGGTGCCGGAGCGCGCGCCCTCCGTCGCCTCGTTGAGGATGTGCGTCTCGCGGTACGAACCGAGGCGGATGCCGAAGACATCGTCCAGCAGCCCCGGTCGCGTCGACGACAGGATCTTGCCGTTCGCGTCGAACCACCCGGAGCCGGAGGTCATCACGGCCGTGCCGCCGGCTTCGACGAACGCGCGCACGCGTTCCGCCGTCCGCGCATCGATCGTCGCCATGCCGGGCAGGACGAGCACCCGCGTATCGAGGGCGCTCGTCGCGATGTCGACGATCCGCGCATCGACGTTGAGCTCGAGGACGGTGTTGAACGCCGCGTCGAGCTGACGGTCGTGCAGCTCGGGAAGCGCCGCGCTCGACAGCTGGCTGGCGAAGGAGAACCCGAGCGCGACATCCGCTCGCGGGATGTAGGGAAAGCCGAAGGCCTCGATCGCACGGAACTCCTCGGCGATCCGGCGGTACTCCTCGTACTTGCCGTTCGGCTGCCCGTCCCAGTCGACGAGCCCCTGCAAGAAGCGCTCCTCGCCGGCATGGTGGCTCTGCCATGTCCATGCGCACATCAGCTGGTTTCCCAGGAGCAGCGACGCGTAGGCGGCCTTCCGCACGGCCCCCGTCACCGCGGTCTCGGTCGTCGACTCCGTCGCCCAGTACGGCGTCGTGCTCTCGAACTGGACGCGGGCGATCACAGACAGCGCGTGGTAGAGCGTGCGCTTATCGGCCTGCGAGTTGTGCGGGTAGAGCCCGCCGCCGCCGCGCGTGATCCGCCCCGAGGCGGCGATAGGGGCGTAGTCGAAGTAGCGTCCGTCGTCGCCTTCGACGAAGTACCACTGGTTGCCCGTGAGGATCTTGCCGCGGGCGTGCCGCTGCACGGCGTCGATGAGAGCGGTGTGACTCGCGACGATCTCGTCCGACACGAAGGTGCGGAAGTCGATGAGGCGCTCGAGCGGGCCCTCGTGGAAGCCCGAGCGGGGCAGATCGATCTCGTCGAAGTCGCTCAGCCGACGCGACCACCGCTGACCGCCCCATGCACGGTCGAGCGTCTCGACGGTCGTGTACCTGTGCTGCAGCCAGGTGATGAAGCGCGCACGCACGGACTCGGAGTAGGAGTACGGGCCCGAGCCCGGCTCGTTGTCGATTCCGAAGGCGACGACGGCGGGATGCGGGGCGAAGTGCGCGGTCATCGCCTCGGCGAATCGGACAGCGTGCGTGACGTATGCGGGATCGCCGACGTCTTCCATGTAGCGGTGGTTCGCATGCTCGCGCTTGCCGTGCACGTTCACGATGTCGATCGAGGGGTGCTTGCGATGGAGCCAGGCGGGGGCGGGGCGCGCGGCGATGTCGAGGATCACGGCGTTGCCGCGCTCACGCGCGAGATCGAGGAACTCGTCGAACCACGCGAAGTCGAACTCGCCGTCTCGGGGCTCGTAGCTGTCCCAGGCGAGATGGCCTGCGCGGAGCACGCGGAATCCCGCCTCCGCCATGAGGTCGAGATCGCGGATCCAGGTGCCGCGATCCGAGTCGTGCGGGTGGTAGTTCGCTCCCACGGCGAGCGCGCCGATGGGCGGGGGCGGAAGAGGGACGGTCGACGTCATGAGGCGAGGTCGCTTTCGGTGCGCGGGGTGAGGAGAACAGCGGGCTCCGACCGGCGGCGTCACCGCTGACGACCATGAGCGTAGCCCATGAGGAAGCGATGTCCCCATTGACAGGCGTTTAAAAGGTGGGCATTGTCAACTCCAGGGAAGCGTTATCCCATATTGCGTGAAGCGTTGTCCCTCGGAGAAGATCGTCGGCGGCGTCGAAGCCCCACAGAGATCGAGGAAGATCCCATGACTGTCAGAGCACAGCGGCGTCTGAGGACGACGGCGACAGGAGTCATCGGCATCGCCGCCCTCGTCACATCGGCCGTCAGCGCGACGGGCGCGAGCGCGACCACCGCCGAGTTCCGGTTCGACTTCGGGGGGCCCGCATCGCCCGTCGCCGATGGCTGGACCCAGATCGCGGCCGGGACGACGTACTCGGCGGCAGCAGGCTACGGGTTCGTGTCGGGGGGCACGACGTTCCGCGACCGCGCTGCCGGCGATCCGATGCTGCGCGACTTCGTCAACGGAGCGTGGGAGTTCGTCGTCGACCTGCCATCGGGCACGTACGAGGTCACCACCTGGAGCGGCGACCTCACCGCGGGCAACACCACCGACCTCACCGTGGAAGGGACGGTGTACAACAGCCGCACATCCGCCGGCTCCGTCGACGAGCGGATCTCGACGGTCGAGGTCCTGGATGGCCGGCTCAACATCGTCGGCGGCCGAGACGGGCGCATCAACGGCGTCCTCGTCAGATCGCCCCTCGCCGCCCCCGCCGCCCTCGCCGCGGACGTCGACGTGTCGGACGAGCCGTCGGTGTCGGTGTCGTGGGATGCCGTGGCGGAGGCTACGCGGTACGAGATCAGCCGCTCGAGCGAGGGCGGCGTGCTCGAACGCGTCGCCGAGACCTCGGAGCCCCGGTTCGTCGACGACGATGTGCTGATCGGCGACGAGTACGACTACTCGATCCGCGCGTTCAGCGAGGATCGGGAGTCCGAGCCGAGTGCGACGCTGGCGGTGCGCGTCGTCGACGAGAGCGTCGCCGCTCCCGTCGCGCCGACCGGGCTCACGGTCGCCTCCATCGCGGAGCGCGAGGTCGCGCTCTCATGGGATGGCGCTGCCGGCGTCCGCAGATGGAAGGTGTACCGGACGACACGGGAGGACATCCCGTTCGAGCTCGTCGGGTCGACGACCGACCCGACGTGGACGGATGCGGACGTTCTCACGACCCGTCCGTACCTCTACCGGGTCGCTGCTGTCGGCGATGGCGGGGCCTCCGAGACGTCGGAGACGATCGCCACCGAGATCACGACCACCCTCGTCCGCGACATGGAGTACCTCGACAGGGCGCCTGTCGCCGTCGCTCTTGAAGACGGCGTCTACATCGGCTGGCGCCTGCTCGGTCTCGACGACCGGGAGCTCCCCTTCAACGTCTATCGCGACGACGTCCGGATCAACGAGGCGCCGCTCGTCGGCGCGACCAACTTCGTCGACCCTGCCGGCGCCCCCGATTCGGAGTACCGGATCACCGCACTCGTCGACGGGCGCGAGGTGTCCGTCACCGACGCGTTCGGCGCGTGGGGCGACCAGTACACGGACATCCCGCTCGAGAAGCCCGAGGGCGGGGTCACCCCGGCAGGCGAGAGCTACACGTACTATCCGGGCGACGCGAGCGTCGGCGATGTCGACGGCGACGGCGCGTACGAGATCGTCCTCCTCTGGAACCCGAGCAACTCGAAGGACAACTCCCAGAGCGGGTACACCGGCAACGTGCTGATGGACGCCTACGAGATCGACGGCACGCGCCTGTGGCGGATGGATCTCGGCGTGAACATCCGCGCCGGGGCGCACTACACGCAATTCCAGGTGTACGACCTCGACGGCGACGGTCGAGCCGAGGTCTCTTTCCGCACCGCCGACGGCACCGTGGACGGCGCGGGCGCCGTCATCGGCGACGCCGCCGCCGATCACCGGAACACGAGCGGATACATCCTCAGCGGACCCGAGTACCTCACGGTGTTCGACGGGCAGACCGGAGCGGCCCTCGACACCGTCGAGTTCGCACCGGAGCGCGGCGAGGTCGCCGCTTGGGGCGACACCTACGGCAACCGCGTCGACCGGTTCCTCGCCGGAGTGGGGTACTTCGACGGCGAGCACCCCAGCCTCCTCTTCAGCCGCGGGTACTACACGCGGGCAGTTCTCGTCGCGTGGGACTTCCGCGACGGTGAGCTCGTCGAGCGGTGGACGTTCGATTCGGACGAGTGGGGAGACCAGTACGAGGAGCAGGGCAACCACAACCTCACGACCGCGGACGTCGATCGCGACGGCCTGGACGAGGTGGTGTACGGCGCCATGACAATCGACGACGACGGCTCGCCGCTCTACAACACACGGCTGCTCCATGGCGACACCCTCAACGTCGGCGACCACGTGACCGACCGGCCCGGGCTCGAGATCTTCAGCACGTTCGAGAACCAGGCCGACAACGGCGGCGTCATGGCCGCGATGCGCGATGCCGAGACCGGCGACATCCTCTGGAAGAGCGAAGGGCCCTACGACACCGGACGAGGCGGGGTCGCGGACATCGATCCCCGTCATGCCGGGGCAGAGGCCTGGCATCCTTCGACAGGGGCGATCCAGACCATCCAGGGCCTGCTGAGGACGGCACACGGCGACGTGGTCTCGACGGTCATCCCCGATGCCACCTACACCATCTACTGGGACGGCGATCCGCTCCGGGAACTGGTCGCGCATGAGTACGACCCGGTGCGGCGCGCGGGGCCGGCGCTCGTGTCGAAGTGGGATCCGGCGACGGACACCCAGGACATCCTCTACCGAGCCGACGGCACGCTGACAAACGGCACGCAGGCCCAGCCGCTTCTGCAAGCGGATCTGCTCGGCGACTGGCATGAGGAGCTCCTCCTCCGGCACGAGGACGGCACGGCGCTGCGCCTGCTGACGACCGTCGCCGCGACCGATCTGCGGATCCCCACTCTCATGCACGATCCGCAGTACCGCCAGTCGGTCGCGTGGCAGAACACCGCCTACAACCAGCCTCCTCGTCCCGGGTTCTTCATCGGCGAGGGCATGTCAGAGCCGCCCACGGCGAGCATCGCCTACGTCGCGGCACCGGAAGCGGACACGACGCCGCCGGCCATCTCGGCCGTCCCGACCGGCACGCTCGCCGACTCGCAGACGCTCGATCCGTCGTCGTACGCCGTGGACGAGGAATCCGGGATCCGTTCGCTGATCGTCGAGGTCGACGGCGAGCAGATCGATCCGGATGCGCTCTTCGACCTCGAGGAGCGGATCGGCGAGCACGTGATCATCGTGACGGCGACGAACCATGCCGGACTCACGGCATCCCAGGAAGGCCGCTTCCTCGTCGTGCGAGACGACGGCGCGACCGCCGCACCGGGGCGGGGCGTCCTGTCCCACACGAGCGGTCGCGCCTACGGCCTGCACGACGGCAACTACGACGTGGTGATGAACCTGTGGCGGGGAACTCCCGGAAGCGTGCTGCGTCTGTACGAGAACGGCGAGCTGATCGAGACGAAGGCGCTTCCGTTCGCGGAGAAGGCACCCCAGGCGGCCGGATTCCGATTCGAGGGGAAGCCGAACGGCACCTACGTCTACACCGCCGAGCTGATCAACCTGCGGGGCGCCACGGAGACGACATCGACGACGGTCAAGGTGACGTCCGCTCTGCCGGGCAAGCCCGTGGTCAGCCACGACAACGGCGATCGCGACGGCGCATTCACCCTGACTGCCAACATGTGGTGGGGCGTCAACGCGACGGAGTACCGCTTCGAGCTCGACGGCCAGATCGTGGGGAGCGGCGCGCTCACGGCGGCGACGCCCGCCGCGCAGCACGCGTCCGTCTCGCTCACCGGCATCCCCGCCGGGGTGCACAGCGCCCGCGCGATCTTCTTCAACGCCTTCGGCGAGACCGCGAGCGCGCCTGTGACGGTGGAGGTGCGCTCGTGACGGGCGACCGCGCCGACGAGCCTGTGCTCCGGTGCGGACTCGTCGGCACCGGCGGGGTCGCCGCACTCCACGCTGGAGCCATCGAGCACCACCCGCGTTCGCGTCTCGTCGCGGTCGCCGATCTCAGCCGCGAGCGTGCCGAGGACTTCGCCGCCCGCTGGGGGCGACCTCGCGTCCACGACTCGCTGGACGACCTGCTCGCGGGTGAGGCGCTGGATGTGCTGATCGTGTGCACACCGCCGGGAGCGCATCGGGAGCAGACTCTCGCCGCCTTCGCTGCCGGGGCGCACGTGATCGTGGAGAAGCCGGCCGCGGTGTCGCTCGCCGAACTCGACGACATGCGTGCGGCGGCTCGCGCATCCGGCAGAGAGCTCGCCGTGGTGTTCCAGCAACGCACGGGAACCGCTGCAGCGCATGTCCGCCGACTGCTGCTCTCCGGCGCCCTGGGGCGCCCGCTTGTGGCGGTGTGCCAGACGCACTGGTATCGCGACGAGACATACTTCGCGGCGCCGTGGCGAGGGCGCTGGGAGACGGAAGGCGGGGGGACGACCCTCGGGCACGGCATCCACCAGATCGACCTGCTCGCGTACCTGCTCGGCGACTGGACAGGTGTGCAGGGGCGGACCTGGCGCACCGTGCACGAGATCGAGACGGAGGACGTCTCGACGGCCGTCGTCACGTTCGCGAACGGCGCCGTGGCGTCCATCGTCACGAGCGCCGTCTCTCCCAGAGAGGTCAGCGCGATCCGAATCGACACCGAGAAAGCCACCATCACGCTGGAACACCTGAACGGTCACGGCCACGCGGAGTGGCGGGTGACCCCGGCGCCGGGCGTCGCCCCCGCCGAGGTCGCCGGATGGGAGATGACGGGCACGGAGGTGCGCAGCGATCACGAGCCGCTCCTGCACGACGTGTTCGATGCCTTGCTCGCAGGGCAGGCCCTGCCGTCGACGGCGGATGAGCCCGCTCGCTCCCTCGAGATCGTCGCCGCCATCTACGCATCCGCGGCCGCAGGCGGCGTGCTCATCACGCCGCGATCCCTCGCCGAGCATCCCACGCACCGGCGCCGATTCGCCGGCCCGGTCTTCGACCTCCGCCGTCCGGGTGCGGGCGGAGCGTCGAGGGGGCATCCGCAGGTCGTCTGACGTCCATCCCGGCGCGCGGCCCACAAAAGGACCGTGCGTCACGACCGAGAGAGAAGGAGACGATGATGAAACGTCATCGCATTGCTGCCGCGCTGGTCACGGCGGGCAGTCTGATCGGGGGCGCCGCCGTCGCGGCTCCCGTCGCGCACGCGGCGGAAGCGGGGCGCCCGGCGGCGAGTCCGCCGTCGCCGCCGTACCAGGTCGAGGATCTCGACCGCGGCCTCGTGGCGGTCGACACCGACGAGGGGGTCTTCCTCAGCTGGCGGCTGCTCGCCTCCGAGGCGACCGGGGCCACCGAGACGGGGCTGGCAGGCCCCGATTTCGCGGTGTACCGCGACGGCGAGAGGGTCGCGACAGTGACCGACAGCACGAACTTCGCCGATGTCGACGGCACCGCCGCATCGAGCTACGTCGTCGTCCCGGTGGTGAACGGCATCGAGCTCGAGGCCAGCGAACCGGTCACCGCATGGGAGAGCGGGCACCTGGACATCCCCTTGCAGAAGCCCTCCGACGGCGTGACTCCCGCGGGGGAGGCGTACAGCTACCACGCCTACGACGCCTCGGCCGCCGATGTCGACGGAGACGGCGCCTACGAGCTCGTCGTCCTCTGGAACCCGTCGAACCAGAAGGATGTCTCGCAGAAGGGGTACACGGGCGCCGTCTACGTCGACACGTACGAGCTCGACGGGACGCTGCTCAACCGCATCGACTTGGGCGTCAACATCCGCGCAGGGCAGCACTACACGCAGTTCATGGTCTACGACTTCGACGGCGACGGCCGCGCGGAGACCATGCTCAAGACCGCGCCCGGCACGAAATCGATCTCGTACGGAGCAGACGGGCAGGTCGTGGGCGAGTCGTATGTGACGATGCCGCAGGCCGACGTCGACGCGGGCTACACCCACTCCGACGACTACCGGCTGAGTGCCGAGGGCTATCGCGATCACCTGGCCGAGGTGTTCGCGGGGTGGAGCGAGCACCCGGAGGTCGTCTCCGGTGCGTGGCCGACGACGATCGAGGAGGCCCTCGACATCCCGGTCGCGCAAGAGTATCCGCTCTCGGAGGAGTCCGCGGGCGAACTCGCGGACTACTTCATCGACGTCTACGCGCCCTCGCGCAGCACGCGGAACGACCTGCGGCGGTTCGAGGGGTTCGTGCTCGACGGGCCCGAGTACCTCTCGGTGTTCGACAGCACGACGGGTGAGGAGCTTCAGACGATCCGCTACAAGCCCGGACGCGGCGACGACGGTCTGATGTGGGGCGATTACGCGTACGCCGTCATCGAGCCCGGCAACCGGGTCGACCGCTTCATCGCCGGCGTCGCGTACCTCGACGGCGCGCATCCGTCCGCGGTCTTCGCACGCGGCTACTACACGCGGATGACCATGGTCGCCTACGACTGGGATGGCGAGGCGCTGCGGGAGCGCTGGTTCGTCGACAGCGGTCACGTGCCCCTGGCCAACCCCTTCGACGACACGCCCCACGGCCGCGAGGGCAGCGATCCCACGTGGGGGACCCTGTCGTCCCAGGGCTTCCACTCGCTGAGCGCGGCCGATGTCGATGGCGACGGCCGTCACGAGATCGTCTACGGCTCGGCGACGCTCGACGACGACGGGAGCGTTCTGTACAGCTCCTACGGCACCCTTCCGGAGGGCAGTGCGGCGCCCGGCACACGGGCGAAGCTCGGGCACGGCGATGGGATGTACGTGACCGACATCGATCCCGCACGCCCCGGGCTCGAGATCTTCACGGTGCACGAGAGTGCGCGGAACGCCCCATACGGCACCGCGATGCGCGATGCCGCGACGGGGGAGGTGCTGTTCGGTGCATACTCGGGCAAGGACACCGGCAACGGGCTCGTGGGCGACGTGCGCACCGACGTGCCGGGGCTGGAGGTCTGGGCGTCGATGCCGGCGGGCACATCCGCCTCGGGTCTCCTCAGCGCGCAGGGCGACATCCTCTCGGCGGAGAAGCCCGATCTCGTCGACGCGACCATCCACTTCGCAGCCGAGCCGACCACGCAGACCGTCTCGGGCGACCGCGACGGCGCGAAGACGATCGAGGACTGGGAACAGGGGCCTCTGCTCCACATCGAGGACACTGCGGGCAATCCCCCGCTCGTCGCCGACATCCTGGGCGACTGGCGCGAGGAGCTCGTCGTCCGGTCCGCTGACTCCACGAGGCTGCAGGTCTACCTGAGCACCGAGGTCACGACCCACAAGCTGACGACGCTCATGCACGACAAGCAGTACCGAGCCGAGATCGCGCGGCAGAACACGGTCTACAACTATCCGACGCAGCCCGGCTTCTATCTCGCGAGCGACACGGACTGGTCCACTCTGCCCGTGCTCACGACGCCCGCGACGCCCGCCGCACCGGTCATCTCCGACCGGCGAGGGAGCCGCGCCGATCAGATTCGGATCCCGCGCAGCACGGACTTCGCGTACTACCTCGACGGGGAGCTCGTCTCCCCGGGCGTCCATCGCGGGCTCGACGGCGACGTGACGATCACGGCCGTGGCCTTGCCGTACCGATCGACCGCGGACGGAGCCGAGGCGACCTGGTCGCACACGTTCACCGGCTGATACGGCGACGACGACGCGTCCCCGGAGGATTCCGGGGACGCGTCATCGTGCGCTCACCGCACGCGTCGACTGCTCTCCCTCACCACGAGAGACCCCGGGAGGACACGGCGCTCCGCAGCGTCCGCCTCTCCCGACGTCGCCATCGACACGACGAGCTCGCCGGCCTCGAGGAGCGGGTGCGCGACGGTCGTGAGTCCCGGCGTCAGCTGGCTGGCGACGGGGATGTCGTCGATCCCGCAGATCGCGACGTCCTCGGGGATGCGGAGACCGAGCCCGTCGAGGGCGGCATACGCGCCAAGCGCGAGCCGATCGCTGACGCACAGCAGCAGGTCGGGTGCCGCATCGACGGCGTGCTCGAGCACGCCGGCCTCGGCGTGATCGCTTTCGTTCGCCGTGTGCACCACCCGGACGTCGTCGACCCCGGCCTCGCGGAGGGCCGTCAGCATGCCCTCGGCGCGGGCGCGATAGCCGCCGTGGGTGCGGGGCCCGGCGAGGACCAGGGCCCGGCGACCGCCGCCCGCGGCGAGATGCCGCGCGACGGCGGCTCCGTCGCCGAAGTCGTCGAAGCCGACCGTCGGGTAGGGGAGGACGTCGGGCCCCATCACGACGACGACGCCCTCGTCGCGGTCGACGTACTCGGCGAGCTCCTGCTCGAGTGCGGGGCGGATCGCCGGGTCGGAGATCCACCCGCCGGTCAGGACGACCGCCCGTGGCCGCAACGACCGCAGCACGCGGATCGCGAGGATCTGCTGCGACGGTCGCGCTCCCGCGGACGATACGCTCGTCGTCAGCCCGGCCGCCGTCGCGACGGCTCCCGCCGCGATCGCCAGTTCGGCGAGCGCCTCCGCACCGAGCTCGTCGGTGAGGATCGCGAGGAGCCCGCTCCGTCCGCGCATCGCGCTCGCCGCGGCGTTCGACACGTAGCCGATCTGCGCGGCGGCGGAGCGGACACGGTGTTCGAGATCGGCGCTGACGGGCTTGCCGCCGTTGAGGACGCGCGAGGCCGTCGACGGCGAGACGCCGGCTGCCGCGGCGACGTCGCTCAGGGTCACGGTTGCTCTCTGCGCACGCGCCTTCAGGGTGGCCTCCTCCGGCCGATGGGCTCGCGTGCCAGGATACAAGAGTGACGTCCGCCGATGCGCTCCCTCCGCCCCCCGAGTCGCGGAGGCCGAGCCTCGAGGCCGTGGCCCGCGAGGCCGACGTCAGCCTCGCCACGGCATCGCGGGTGCTCAGCGGGCACAGCGTCCGCCCGCATCTGCGGGCGCGGGTCGAGGACGCGGCGGAGCGCCTGGGATACCGCCCTGATCTGGCCGCGCAAGCCGTCGCACGGGGCGCCACGAAGACAGTCGCGCTCATCGTCGACTACCTCCGAAGCTCGTTCGGGGTGGAGATCACGCGCGGGGTCGTCGACGCGGCGTCGCGGCACGGCCTCGTCGTCAACGTGACCGGCGCCGAGACCCACCCCGGCGACCTTCTCGAGATGATCGCCAGCGCCAGGGCGCTGCGTCCCGAGGCGATCGTGCTCGCCACGGGGCGGGTACAGGATCCGGCCATCCGCGACGACCTCGTCCGGGCGCTCGAGTCGTACCAGGCGGCCGGCGGCAGGGTCTCGATCGTCGACGGACTCGACCTCCCGTTCGCGAGCTGCGCATTCGACGAGGAGACGGCAGCCCACGCGCTCTGCCGTTCGCTCGTCGACCTCGGATACCGTCGCCCGCTCGTGTTCAACAGCTCCGCAGAGCGCAGAGATCTCGTCGGCCGTACGGAGGCGCTCGTCGACGGCTTCCGAAGGGCGGGTCTGCCTGACGGGGTGGTACGCCTCGCCGAGACCGCGACGGCATCCTCCGGCGCCGCCTCCGACGACGAGCTCGTCGAACTCGGAGACGCCGACGTGGTCCTGTGCGTCGAAGGCGCGGTGCTCCCCGGCATCTACCGGCACATCCGCTCACGCGGGCTCCGCGTCGGCATCGACGTCGGGGTCACCGCTTTCGGCCAGTACAGCATCGCCGACGCCCTGCGCCCGCACCTGACGACCGTGATGATCCCGCTGCGGCGCGCAGGCGAGCTGGCGCTCGAACACGCGCTCGTCGACACCGATGCAACGCACCTGTCGCTCCCGTGCAACCTGCGCGTCCGTGCGAGCACCCCGCGACGGCCGCCGCGCGACGCGACGCCCGGGGGTCCCGCCGTGGAGGCGAGCGGGGCCTCGGCGACATCGGTGGGCGTCGTGCTGCCCCCGCTCCCCGACGAGCAGACCGGTGCGATCATGCGCACCGTCGCCGAACTGGCGCGGGCCGACGGCGTGCGCTGCACGTTCCTCCCGCTGCCGACGACCGACGGCCGGCCGCTGTCCGTCGCCGACTACGATGCGCTCCTGGTCTGGACGTCTGCACCGGTGAACGTCCTCGCGACCGCGCGCGATCGCGGCCTGCCATTCGTCGTCGTCGACCATCCGACGGCGCTCGGGGCACCCGAGTTGTCCGTCGAGGTGGCAGAGGGCATGCAGGCGCTCCTCGAGCACCTCTTCTCCCTCGGGCATGAATCGGTCGTGTACCTCTCGGGTAGTCGCGACGAACCCGCCGAGCGTGAGCGCGCGGCGGGGATCGAGCTGTTCGCGGCGACCCATCGTGAGGTCAGAGTGCGGTCGCTCGCCGCGGCCGACCTGCCTGCGATGCCCCTCGAACGCGTGATCGACGACGGTGCGACGGCCGTCGTCGCCTACGATGACGCGGTGGCTGCGCAGATCGCACGCGCCCTCGCGCACGCGGGTACCCCGGTGCCCGGTCGCGTCAGCGTGGCGGGGTTCGGGGGCGGCGGGATCGGCGAGGTGGCGACGCCCGCCATCACGAGCGTGCGGATCGATGTCGCCGAGGCGGCCCGCAGCGCCTGGCGCCTGCTCCTCCGGGCGGGGGAGGGTGATGCCGAGCCGCGGTCGCTGAGGGCCCGGCTCCTCGTGAGGGAGTCGACCGGACCCGCTCCCCGCGGCTGACCTCCGCGCGTCAGCGCGGCGACGCGAGCACGCGGACGCCGAGGTCGGCCACTGCGACGGGCGCACCGGTGTCGAGGGAGCGGTTGCCCGCGATGCCGACGGCGATCGAGCGCACGCCGTCGCGCCAGTCCGCCGGCCGCCCGAGCGGGTCGTCCCCCGGCCCGCTGAAGACGTCGGAGAGCAGGATGCTGTCGCCGCCGCCGTGCCCGCCGCGCCCGCCGACGATCGTGATCTCCTCGGGCGCTTCCCAGTGCCGTTGCAGCACGAGACGCTCTCCCTCCGGCCGGAGCCCGGATGAGCCCGCCTCGGCCACGGCGCTCGGGTCGAGCAGGCCCGACCCGCGCCGGACGGCTCCGCGCTCGACGACGTCGAGCTCGACGCGACCTTCTGTGCCGTTGACGGCCACGCGGTATCCCTCCCAGGGCGAATGCGCGTTGAGCGAGTAGCTCAGGGTCGCGCCGGAGTCGTAGTCGACGATGAGCGCGAGATTGTCTTCGATCGTGATGCCGTCGCCGAAGACGTCGAGATCGCGGATGTACCCGTCATGCCGCTCTGCATCGAGATAGAGGCTCGTGAGCAGGGGGTGCTCGCGGAGGTCGAGCTCGAAGTCGCCGTGCGCGCCGTCATGCGTGCCGCGGGCCGGGCGCGGCCCGATGCCGCGCGCCGCTGCGGCCCGCTGTCCGTAGAAGCGCAGCCCTCCCGACGCGAAGACGCGTCGAGGGGCGGCGTCGATCCACCAGTTCACGAGGTCGAAGTGGTGCGACGACTTGTGGACGAGGAGCCCGCCCGAGTGCGCCTTCTCGCGATGCCAGCGGCGGAAGTAGTCGGCGCCGTGCTTCGTGTCCAGCATCCATTGGAAATCGACGGAGGTGACGGAGCCGATGCGTCCCTCCTGGATCACCCGCCGAAGCTCGCTGTTGCGAGGCGAGTAGCGGTAGTTGAACGTGAGGACGACTTCGCGCCCCGTACGGTCGACCGCCTCCTCGATGGCGGCGGCACCCGCCGCGTCGATGGTCAGGGGCTTCTCGACGACGACGTCGGCACCCGCATCGAGTGCGCGCACGATGAGAGGCGCGTGGGCGTCGTCGCGCGCCGTGATCACGACCCTGTCGATCTCGAGGATGTCGATCATCGTCTCGAGGTTGTCGGGGTGCCAGGTCGTCGGCGGCGGAGCCCCCGCCTCTGTCGCGCGCACGACGGCGTGACCGGCGCGCACCGGATTCGGTTCGCAGACGGCGACGAGCGTCGCGATGTCGCGATAAGGGCCCGTGATCGCGTCGACGTACATCTGCGATCGCGATCCCGCGCCGACGATGGCGTAGCGGCGGATGGACATGGTGGCTCCTCCGTAATGGGACAGCGCTTCCCTGAATCTGATTGAGCACGGTAGCACAAGCGAGATCGCCGTCTTCACGATATGACTGGAGCGCGCGGACAACGTTTTCATCACGTGCTTGATTTGCATACGACGGCGGAGTACCTTGAAGGGCAAGCGCTTTCCACCCGAAGTGCCGTCCACCTGTGTGGACGCGGACGCTGACGTTCTGAGAGGACAACGATGTTCAGCAGCAAGAGACGGGCCGCCGCGGTAGCCCTTGTCGCGATCGGCGGCGTGATGCTCGCCGGTTGCTCCGGCGGCACCACCGAAGCCGTCGAGACGATCGATCCCGAGGAGGAGGTCACGCTGACCTTCGCGTTCTGGGGCAACGATGTGCGTGCGGCGCTCTACGAGGAGGCGTTCGCGGCCTTCAACGAGGAGTATCCGAACATCACGATCCAGAGCTCGTTCCTCGACTTCCCGTCGTTCTGGGAGAAGCGCCAGACCGAAGCGGCGGGGGGCGGCCTGCCCGACGTGATGCAGTTCGACTACTCGTACCTGCGCCAGTACGCCGAGAACGGCCTCCTCCTCGACCTGGCACCGTACCTGGGCGAGATCATCGACGACGAGCCGCTCTCCGACGAGATCCTGTCGATCGGCGAGGTCGCCGACGGCACCTACGCCCTCGCGACGTCGACCAACTCGTGGAGCCTCTACTCGAACACCGCGCTGCTCGAGGAGGTCGGCGTCGACGCGTTCGCGGGCGGCTCGTGGGAGGACTACAACGCCTGGATCGCCGAGGTCACCGACGTGGCCCAGACCGCCGGCGTCGATGTCTTCGGCGGAACCGATTGGACGGGGCGCATCCAGAACTTCGAGGTGCAGCAGCGTGCCCAGGGGGAGGACCTGTTCACGGAGGACGGTGAGCCGAACTTCACGGAGGAGGACCTCGCCGCCTTCTGGGAGCAGGGCTCCGCGCTCCGCGAGGAGGGCTCCGTCATCAGCGCGCAGCAGCTCGAGGAGATCTTCCCCCTGGGAGGCTTCGACACGGCGCTGACGGCGAGCGAGCTGTCCTGGGACAACTTCGGCACGGGCTATCTCGCGAATCTGGGTGAGGGATACACCGAGCTCGGGCTCACCGAGCCGCCCGTGCTCGTCGAGGGGGCGAAGGACCTCTACCTCAAGCCCTCGATGCTGCACGCCATCTCGGCGAACACCGAGCACCCGGAGGCGGCCGCGACGCTCGTCGACTTCCTCATCAACAGCCCTGAGTCGGGTGAGATCTTCGGCACGAACCGCGGTCTGCCTGCCTCGTCGACAGCTCTCGAAGGCGCATCGCTCGAGGGCGTGGACGCGCAGATCGCCGAGTACGAGGAGTCGATCGCCGACCGCCTGGGAGACGCACCGCCCGTGCCGATCGTCGGGTACGGCTCGCTCGAGGAGAAGTTCCGCCAGCTCGGGCAGGAGATCGGCTACGGAACGATCTCGGTCGACGACGCCGTGGACCAGTTCTTCTCCGAGCTGGACGTCGTCCTCAACTCGTAAGACCGCCGGGCCCGGGAGAGCGCCAGCGCCCTCCCGGGCCCTCTTCGTGAACGGAATCGAGATCATGGCCACAACAGCCACAGCGGCAGCCGTCACCGCACGCGGCAGGCGCAGACCCGTCGCCACACCGCCTCTGCGTCCGGGCCTGAGGGCCAGGAGCCGTCGGGAGTCGCTCGCCGGCTACGCGTTCCTGGCGCCGTGGCTCGTCGGATTCTTCGGCCTCACGGTGGGGCCGATGGCGTACTCGCTGTACCTGTCGTTCACGTCGTACAACCTCTTCTCCGATCCGAAGTGGATCGGGCTGGGCAACTACATCCGGATGTTCACGGACGACCCGCAGTTCATCCAGTCCGCCCAGATCACCCTGCTCTACGTCATCGTGGGCACGCCGGTGAAGCTCGCCGCCGCGCTCGCGGTGGCGCTGCTGCTGAACTACCGCGACAAGGGCGCGGCGTTCTTCCGGTCGGCGTTCTACGCCCCCTCGCTCATCGGCGCGTCGGTGTCGGTCGCGATCGTGTGGCGGGCGATGTTCAACACCGACGGCCCCGTCGACTCCACCCTGTCGCTGTTCGGCATCAACCTCGGCGGCTGGGTCGGGAACGTGAACCTCGTCGTGCCGATGATGATCCTCCTCGCGGTGTGGCAGTTCGGCGGCACCATGGTCATCTTCCTCGCCGGCCTCAAGCAGGTCCCCAAGGAGCTCTACGAGGCCGCCGAGGTCGACGGAGCAGGTCCCCTCCGCCGGTTCCGCGCGGTGACGGTTCCGATGCTCTCGCCGGTGATCTTCTTCAACCTGCTGCTCGAGCTCATCGGCGCGTTCCAGGTGTTCGCCTCGGCCTACATCATCTCCAACGGCTCCGGCGGCCCCGCAGGCATGACGAACTTCATCACCCTGTACCTCTACAAGCGGGGATTCAGCGACGGACAGTTCGGCTACGCCGCCGCGATCGCGTGGGTGATCCTCGTGGTGGTGGGCATCCTCGCTTTCGTCCTGTTCCGCACCCAGAAGTCCTGGGTCCACTACGCCGGAGAAGACCGATGACGCAGACCGCCCTCGTGACCACAGGCCGCGCCCCGCGCCGCCGCATCACCCGCCGCGGGTGGCAGACCATCATCTGGTTCGCGGCGCTCGTCGCCGTCACCCTCGTCGTCATCTACCCCCTGATCTGGCTCGTGCTGTCGTCGTTCAAGCCCAATAGCGAGTTCGGCCAGAACCAGGGCCTGCTCCCCTGGGCTCCGACGCTCGACAACTACGTCAAAGTGTCCGAGGGCATCGCAGGGGTGCCCATGTGGCGGTTCTTCGCGAACTCCCTCATCCTCGCCGTCGCGGCCGTCATCGGCACCGTGATGTCGTCCGCCCTCGCCGCCTACGCCTTCGCGCGCGTGAGGTTCAAGGGCCTCGGCATCCTGTTCGCGGGGATGATCGGCACCCTCCTGCTGCCGTTCCACGTCGTGATCATCCCGCAGTACATCTGGTTCCAGAAGCTCGACCTCGTCGACACCTTCGTGCCGCTCATCCTCCCGAAGTTCCTCGCCACCGAGGCGTTCTTCGTGTTCCTCATCGTCCAGTTCATCCGCCAGATCCCCCGCGACATGGACGAAGCCGCCCGCATCGACGGCGCGGGCCACTGGCGGATCTTCTGGGCGATAATCCTGCCGCTTGTGAAACCCGCGCTCATCACGTCGGCGATCTTCACGTTCATCTGGACCTGGAACGACTTCCTGGGGCCGCTGCTGTACCTCAACAGCCCCGAGAACTATCCCCTCCCCATCGCCCTGCGCCTCTACAACGACCAGACATCGTCGAGTGATTACGGCGCCACCGTCACCGCATCGCTCGTCGCCCTCGTGCCCGTCATGCTCTTCTTCATCGTGTTCCAGCGCTTCCTCGTCGGCGGCGTCGCAACGCAGGGACTCAAGGGCTGACCATGACCATCGATACAGGAAGGGGCGACGTGACCGCCACGACGACCGACATCGTTCCCGGAGAGCTGTTCATCGACGACCGCGGGCGCCCGGCGCAGCTCCACGGCATCGGCATACAGCGCTGGGGCGACCGCTGGTACGCATGGGGCGAGGACAAGACGGCAGGAGACCGCTTCACCGCCGTTGCGTGCTACTCGTCCGACGACCTCGCCACATGGCGCTTCGAGGGCAACTCGCTGGAGGCGGGCTCCGGTGAGCTCGGCCCGGATCGCATCGTGGAGCGACCCAAGGTGCTCCGCCACCCCGATGGGCGCTGGATCATGATCGTGCACCTCGACACGGCGGAGTACGTCACGGCGCGCATCGGCTTCGCCGTCGCCGACAATCCGGTCGGCCCCTACGCGTTCCATGGCAGCGAGCGCCCGCTCGGCAACGAATCGCGCGACATCGGCGTCTACCAGGAGGGCGCCGTCGGCTACCTGCTCTCGGAGGATCGTCCGCACGGGCTCCGGATCTACCGGCTGCAGGACGACTATCTCGGGGTCGCGGAGGTCGTCGCGACCCTCCTCCAGCAAGACCGCCCCGAGCTGGGGTACGAGTCGCCGACCCTCGTCAAACACGATGGACGGTACGTCCTGTTCGGCTCGGATCTGACGTACTGGAACATGAACGACAACAAGTACGCGGTCGCCGACGATCTCGCCGGCCCCTGGTCGCCGTGGCGGGACATCGCGCCCGCGGGCACGAACACGTACGAATCCCAGGTGAGCGTCGTCCTCCCCGTGGGAGAGGGGTACGTCTACATCGGCGACCGCTGGACCCCCGACGACCTGCAGTCGTCCCCGCCCGTGTTCCTGCCTCTGCGCATCGAGGGCGACACGGTGCACCTCGAATGGCGCGACCGGTGGAGCATCTCGGAGCTCCTCGCGTAGCGTCATGCTCGAGCCGCTATCCGGCCGACAGTGGGTGCTCCGCGCGGCTGGCTACGAGGCGGTCGTGGCGGGCATCGGCGCGACTCTTCGTTCCCTCCGCGACTCCACGGGCGACCTCATCGTCCCGTTCGACGCGGATCGGCCGCGCCCGGGCATGCGGGGAGCGCTGCTCGCTCCGTGGCCGAATCGCACGGCAGATGGACGCTACCGGTTCGCCGACGTCGAGCATCAACTCCCGCTCAACGAACCTGACCGGCGTAATGCCGTGCACGGGCTCGTGGCCTGGCTGCGGTTCGACGAGATCACGAGTGCTCCCGATCAGTGTGTCCTCACAGCGACGATCGAGGCGCAACCGGGCTACCCCTGGCGCGTGCGCCTCGAAGTGCGATTCTCGCTGTCGGCACGTGGTCTCGAACAACGTGTGACGGCCGTGAACGAGACCGCGGAGCCCGTCCCGTTCGGCATCGGCGGCCATCCCTACCTCGTCGCGGGCGTCGTCGGGCCGTCGGCGATCGACGGGTGGACACTCGAACTGCCTGCGGACGAAGTCCTCCGCATCTCGAAGGACCGATTGCTGCCGGTCGGCAGGAGCAGGGTCGCTGCACAGAGGGGTGCCCTCGACTTTCGCCGGGCGCGTCGGATCGGGGCGATGCAGATCAACCATGCATTCACCGGGCTCGCACGCGGTGCGGATGGATGGGCTCGCGCGCGAGTGGTGGACGGTTCCGGGGCGGGTGCGGAGATCGCGTGGGATCGGAGATGCGGGTGGGTGCAGGTGTACACCGCCGACACCCCCGGCGCGCCGGATCACCGGAGCGGCGTCGCGATCGAGCCGATGAGCTGCCCTCCCGACGCGTTCAACTCGCGCGAGGATCTGGTGGTGATCGAGCCGGGAGGCGCGTTCGAGACGGCCTGGGTTGTCCGTCGCGTGCGTGACGAATCCCCGTGACCTCGTGTCCCTCCGGATGCCGTGCTGGCCCTCGTGCGCGGCACGAACGAGAACATGACGGCTCTCGCTGTGTCACGTGCGACTCCGCCCGGAAACCCCGAAGGCCCCCCGCTCACGCGGGGGGCCTTCTCGTGGGTGGGGTGTTCGGGAATCTCGTTCTGGCGCGTGATTCCGCGGGTGATTCTCGCGGGTCTCAGGACGCATCCTCCCGATCCTCCTCGTTAATCCTCTGGGCTCCTTGTGCATTGTCTCCGGTGGCTGGGTCCGGCTCCGGCACGAGCTCGCCTTCGCACGTCGGAAGACAGACAGTGGGCCCGACTGCGAAGCTCGACCACGCCACCGGCACGCAGCCGGATGCGTCGTCTGCTTACATGCGCCGCGTTCCGGCGGGTCCGTATCGCCGGTATGTCCAACGAGCAGGGCGTGTTGCTATCGCCGCCGATAGCGAGCGATTGCAACCCTTCACTCCGCATGCCGAGCACGGTCAGAGAGGATAACGGGTCAGGACGTCGTCGAGCGAGGCGTCCACTTGAGCGAGATCGGCGAGGATCTGATCGATAAGCTCGCGTTCTTGTGTCGGCTCCCTCATGGACTTAGCCCGGTTGACGTGCGCGTGGGAAGCTGGGTTTCGTCGGTCCGAAAGTGTTTCAAGGCTGGCCGTGAGCGAGACCGGCACGGACAGTTCGCGAAGGCCGATCGGATAGGTGAGTTTCAAAAAATCACGTGAATCGATACCGTGACTCGACTTGACCATCGCTCGGTATGATTTAAGTGCATCTGAGCACAAATGGCGGGCGAGATGTACGTCATTCTCATGAATGAGCAGGGCTGCATCGTTGCGTCGAGTCGTGTGCCAAATTAGCACTGCGCGCCCGCTTGCGGTGTCCTGGCCTTTGAGAAGACGGTCGATTCCGTCTGCGGCGACTTGCTCGCATCGGCGCTCTACGAACGATTCCAGTTCCGCGCTGGCCAACATTGTAAATGCTAGCGCGCGGGCGTGATCTTCTTCGGTATAATCGCTGAAATCACGTTTACGAACGAGAAAAAACCCGTCGAGCTTATCGATCTGGCGCCGTAGCCCGATCAGAGCTGTGGAAGCCACAGATCACCGAGCTAGCAGTATTTCAGCGCGACCGACGATATCGAGCGGGTGGCCGACGATGGTGGCCACCCGCTCCCCGAAACGCTTGAGTCGCTCGCCGGTTGCGCCGATGGACTTGGTGGTGCTCTGGAGGCTGTCAGCGAACACAGTGTCGAGGGTGCACAACTGCTCGAACGCTTCCTTAATGCCGGCACCGTGAGTGGTAATCTCATCGTTGGTCAGAGTTGTGTCGCCGAGGACGGCAGTCATGGTGTCAAAGACGGCGATATTGAAGCGGCGGTTGTAGGTATCGCGCTCAAACCGCATGAACGATTCGCGGTCAAATACGGTGAATGTCCGTTCGATCGCTTGTTCGCATTGCATGGCGAGCCCCTCATAATGATCCCGACCGTTCTTGACCCAATTGGCGCCCTCCCTCTTGCAAGCATCGTCTAGGAACTGTCGGAGTACGCCGCGATAGCCCTCGAGGTCCTGCTGAAACGCAACGTAGCGCAACAGCATCTCGGCGTCGCGCATGCGGAAGTCCGCACTCTTCGTGCGCCGTGCGCGATGAATCGGTTCGCTTTCGGCCGACCGCATGTTGACCCACTCCGTGAACTCGGATGGAAATAGCGCCTGACGTAGCTCTTGGGGTGAAAGTGCAACACTGCCCTGGTTTAGTCGGACAAATACCTGATAGAGTACGGCTGGATCACGCCAGTTGCGGACGACAATGGTGCGTATTGGTTGAGCGAGAAAGCTCTCGGCCAGTTCGGATGCCGTCAGGGATTCCTGCATGTCCTTGAAGTCCATGCCAGCCGCGTCTCGCGCGAATTCCAGCTTACGGAGCTTAAAGCCAGGATACTTTTCATCCGGCGCCGCGAACTGTTTGATCGTGATGAGTCGCTGCTTGCCGTCGAGGACTATGAAGCGCCCTTTGTGAACGGGGTCCTCGGCCAACACGATCTGCGGAACCGGCAGTCCAACAATCAAAGACTCTATGTAGAGGCTCTTACGTTCAGCGTTCCAGGCGTCTCGCCTCTGGAACATCGGATTGATGTCGAAACTCGTTCCGATTCGCTCCAGCAAGGAGGCGACGCTCCAATCGAGCGTGTACAGAACAAGGTCTGCGATAGTTTCAAGGGTGAGAGACTCGCCCTCATCGAGGTCGTAATCGGATACGTCGTCTTCAAGCTCGGGAGGGTCTACAGTCGTGCCGGTCATGTTCTGACACTAGCGGGGCGTGGCGGCCCGGCGCCGTCGACGTGGCGAGGATGACCGGAGCAATGCGGCCCAATCGCGCCGGCGCGTGAGTTGAGTCCCGCCTCGCCTTGACTCGCGGCGCCGGCTGAGTCAACGCGAGGGCGCGGCACCAGGGTTATGGGTCCAAGCCCAGCGCCCATTGAGTCGCTTACACAAGCCTCGAAGTCGGGCTGGCAGCTCACATGGCTCGGGTAGGCGCGAGCTGATGTTGCGAGCAGTCGGTAAGGCCGTGTGCGTACCCGGTCGCCTCGCCGTAGCGTAGGCGGACGCTGGGAGGTCTGTGCCCTGGCGTTAATCTCAATATCCGGCTGCGCGTGAAAGTTAGTCGCCTTGCCATGACGACAGTTTCCGGAGGTCAATCGGTGTCGGCATCGGTCAGAATGGTTTGTCTGCTGTGGCATGGATCCGCACGAAATCAGCGGCGCCCATAAGGCGTGCTAGGGCTTCGACTCTTATTCTGGGTCAGGTGTGCTTGGTTCGGGTCCAGGTGTCTCAGTCGATAGATGTTTGCTCGAACTGGTGGCGACGGGTCAACAAGTCGTCATGCTGTTATTCGAGCTGATAGTGCGGATGCGGCGTCCAGAGCTGGGAAACTGTGCGGGTTGGCTCGAGTTAGGCGCTCGACTTCTCTCTATCCGAGGCAGATCCGTCTGCCTCGAGGTAAGTGAGGAAAGCCGCTGCGCTGACGACGAGCCATCGCGCCAGCTTGTACGGGACGTTGGTGAGCACTTCGTCACCGTGCCGGAGTCCGCCTGCATCCGATGTCCAGCCGTAGATCTTGTCCCATCCGTCGACGAGCGCAGGGTGATAGAGGACGGAGTCCGTTCGCTGCAGGTGTTTGAGCGCCTTGCCGAGCGTTCGCTCGCCGGTGGCGACTCTGGCGGCCGATTCGACGGCGTGGATTGCCTCGCGTGCCGAGTCCAGCTTGTTCGACTCGGTTTCATCGGTCAGTGAGTGAAGCGCTGCAGCGAGGTGCTGTCGGGCAACCTCGAACGGGCCTTCGGAGATTGCGTCGTCGACAGTGTCCGCCTCGAATCCCTGGCCTATGTCGGTTACGTATCCACCTCGCATGCGGTGGTCGACGTAGAAGCGGGCAAGCACTTCGTTAATGCGCTGCTCGAGCCCTTGGATGAAGTCCGCCCCGGTGATGGGGTTCACTGCTTCTGATGACCAGGTGGGCGGCGCGTTTCCGATCGGATCCCTGGCGCCGTGTAACGCGTGGTACGCGTCCTCGAGCGCCTCGAGTGCCGTGATCGCGTCGCCGTCCACGATGTCGCTCTTCAGCTGGGTGAGCACCTTTCTCTCATAGTCATGGCGCTGCTCATCGACGGCACCCGCGTACCTCTCAACGTGGAGAGTTCTGGCGGCATCCTCCGCGAGGGTGCGCGTCCAGCCGCGCTGGAGATCGGTGTACTCGGAGTAGATCACGTTCCACAGCGCGATGCGCGTTTCGTGGCTTAGCTCGCGGAACTGTCGCGCGAACTGGGGTGGCGATACGAGCCCGACCCGCTCTGAGTACGGCCGTCGTCGCTGGGGCAGCTTCATGGCGGGAGCCTATCGGCGTACGACGTGCGTCGCTCGTTGACGCAAGCTGAGGGCTTCCGCCGGGCGGAGCGTGGTGATCGGTGTGCTCACGTCTGTGGCGGATGCGATGCTATGCGAGTGGTCGAGAGAGTAGTTGACTTCGAGCGCCTCAGGCAGCTGCGCTGCGGCGCTTGCGAACACGAATGGAACCCGACAGCCGAGTGGCTCGAGTTGTTCAGCCAGGCGCTGGAAGCGTGTCCGAGCTGCGGAACCGATTGCCAAGGGGAGGACCGTCCACGATTCCATGCCGAGCCGAACGACCCATCCCGCGATGGCGACGCCGTGCGGGAGCTCTACTGGTACCACTCGTCGACGCACGCTAACTGGCCGAACCGATCGTTCGACCCGCTCGCGGACTTGACGGGCGAGACCAAACGGCGCATGGAGCGAATGCTCCCGCCGCGCGGGCTTGAGCGGTGGGCGGAGAAGCAGATGTCCAAGGCGCTCCACGTCGGCACGTATGAGGCGGCGATCGAGAACATGTTCAGGCGTATCCACCGGCAGGGAAGCGCATTCGATCAGTTCTTTCTCTATCGTGTGCGGCTGCGCCGCGACTGCGTCATCGAGCCCGGCGTGCATGTGGAACCTACGGACTCCGACGGCGATGCGCAGCTCTCCGACGTGTGTGGCCCCGGCGTCAACGTTTTCCGCTACGTGAACGTCCATGAGGACGCGTCGAGCATCTCTCTCGCGATCGGCGTCGACGCGATCTCCGCGGTGCAGAAGATCGCTGTGCCGTTGTCAGTTCAGGGAGATGCGGAGTGGATCATGAGTGCTACGGAGCGGCTCCTAGAAGGTGCGTCGAAGCGGCCAGCTCCTCCCACTGGCCCCCTCGCTAAGTGGATGCGACCGGAGAGGCAGGAGCAGTCGTTGCTCCCCGAGACGGCCCGTTCCGTTGCTGCTGAGGTGGCAGCTGACTTGCCGCGACCGTTGAGGGAACGTTTTCACTTCCGGATCGACGAAGAGTCGTTCCTGAATTCTCCGACGACCTTTCCCTCGATGGTGCTCGGACTCGCGAGGCTCGTGACCGACTCGAAGGCCGTACTCGATCACCTCAGTTCACAGCCGTGGCGTGCGGTCTGAGTGTGGCCAGCAGCCGTGCGGCGCATGGGGTCGGCGCACGGGGTTCAGTTGATTGGTAACTCTGACGTTCGTTCTATCTTCTGAACTGCGGTGCTCCATCGCCATGTCCCGCCGTACGTCCCGACGCGAATTCTCAGAGACGTCTTGAAGAACACGAAAGTTGCGCGTTCCCCCACCTCGACATCGAACGTGATGAGCTGGACGGTCTGGATATCGACTTCGTGAGAGCCCGAAGCCGCGAACCGCCGCAGGTTCGCCGAATCCTCGTGAATCTCGAGAAGGTACTTCGCCCCGCTCAAGGTGGAGATTTGATACATGCCCTCGGGTGAGTCTGGGGAGAGCGCGGTGATCGGGGCGTGGTCGGATCTGGTCATGATGTGCCTCCTTCGACGGAGGATACGGTCGAACGCGCCGGCGTGATGCACTTCCTGCTTGCGTAAGACGACGCACGTTTCCTGGGCTCTGCTGCACGGATAGGGGACACCTGATCCGTGGCGCCGTCGGGAGCGGATCGGTTCGTCACGCCGTGCGAGGTTTAGGCCTGGATCAGGGTCGAACTGGTCGGCGCTGCGCCGTACGAGTGCTGACCGCCTTCGACATCGACCAGTAGGTCTCGATCACTCTTGAGTTCGCGCTCCGTGGATAGAAGGGCAAGGCGGTCTGCGCGCACCAGCCGATCCGACGGCGCGCTTAAGCGGCATAGCGGCACTGAGCCGCGTTCCAGGAGCTCGGTTCCGAGTCCGTTGCCATGGAGGGACGGATCGGTCGCGATTGGTCCCCGGATGCGGGGCGGATGAGACGGAGGAGCCCCCGCGTGCGGCCGGGCGGGGCCCGGCCGCACGGGTCAGCGGACCTTCTTGATCGGGATGACGACGAGCGCGCCGATGAGCGCGACGACGCTCGCGCCGACGAGCAGGGCGATGTAGTTGTCGGTGCCGCCCCCGACCCCCAGCAGGACGAGCCCCGCCGCGGGGGCGAGCGACTGCGGCAGCGAGTTGGCGACGTTGATGACGCCGAGATCCTTGCCGGGCTTGTCGGGATCGGGCAGCACGTCGACGACGAGCGCGGTGTCGACGGCGGCGTAGACGCCGTAGGCGAACCCGAGCACGATCTCGGCGACGTAGAAGACGGCGACCGTGTCTCCGAGCGCGAGGATGACGAACCCGACGCCCAGCAGCGCCGTCGATCCGCCGACGAAGATCTTGCGGCGGCCGAGCCGGTCGCTCAGCCATCCCGCAACGGCCGCCGCCGCCATGAGGGCGATCGTATAGAGCAGCACCCCCGTGGCGATCGCGCCGACCGCCTCCTGACTGCTGAGGCCCACGTGGTCCTGCATGTAGAGCAGCCGGTAGGTCGTGAACATGAAGTTCGCGAACGTGATGAGGAAGCGCGACCACCAGGCGAACCCGAAGTCGGGGTGCCGCAGCGGGTTCGTCCAGAACGTCCCGAGGATCTGCGGCAGCGAGAAGGGACGCGGCGCGGTCTCCGGCAGCACGTCGGGGGTGGCCAGCACGTACACGACGACGAGCGCGACGCCGATCAGCCCGGGGACCATGAAGAGCACGGGCAGGTTGTCGACGAGTAGCACGGCGCCGTAGACGCCGGCCAGGATCGACACGTTCTGCGCCAGCGCGAGCGTGCTCGACGCGCGTCCGCGCTGCTCGACGGGGACGTTGTCGGCGAAGCTCGCGATGAGCGCGGCGGAGGCCGCGTTGGACGCGAGCTGGCAGAGCAGCCACGACAGGGTGAGCGTCACGACGTCGGTGGAGAGGGAGACGAGCACGAGGCCGAGCGCGAGGGCGACGATCCCGCCCAGCAGCCAGGGCCGCCTGCGTCCCCAGCGGGTGCGCGTGCGGTCGCTCAGGGCGCCGAACACGGGATTGCCGATCAGGGCGCCGAGTGCGCCGATGGGCAGCACCACGCCGATGAGGGAGGCGGGATCGTCGGGATCCAGCTGCTGGGCCTTCAGCTGCATGCTCACGATCACGGGCGACAGGATCGCCACGAAGATGCCGAACTGGGCCAGCCCCAGCGCGGGGATGTACCAGCGGCTGAGCGGCCTGCTCGGCACCGCCGTCGTGTACGGATGGGCGGGAACATTCGTCGACATCGACGCCTCCTTGAGTCGGGTCACCCGGCCGACACGATTTGGCTCGTGCTAACCTGGATGCACGAGCCAACATAGCTCGTGCCAACTCGATCGGTCAACGTCGTCTGAAGGAGATCCGATGCTCCCACCCGTCCTGCCCCAGCCGGAGCTGCTCCTCCCCGGCGGAGACGAGCCCTCCCTGCGCTGGGGCATCGTCGGCCCCGGCTGGATCGCCGGAGCGTTCGCCGACGCGCTGCACGCCCACACCGCCCAGCGCGTGGTCGCGGTGGGATCGAGGTCGCAGGAGCGCGCCGACGCCTTCGCCGCGGCGCACGGCATCGCGCACCCGGTCGGCTCCGTCGACGCGCTCCTCGGGCATCCGCTCGTCGACGTCGTCTACATCGCCACGCCGCCCAGCGACCACGAGGCGATCGGCCTGCGGGCGATCGCCTCGGGCAAGCACGTGCTCATCGAGAAGCCGATCGCCACGAGCGCGGCCGAGGTCGAGCGCCTCGTCGTCGCCGCCGACGCCGCGGGCGTGCTCGTCATGGAGGCGATGTGGAGCCGCTACCTCCCGCAGGCCTCCGTGCTCCGCCGGCTGCTCGCCGACGGCGTGCTCGGCGACGTGCGATCGGTCACGGCGGACCACGGCCAGGCCATCCCCGCCGACCCGGCGCACCGCCTGCACCGCCCCGAGAAGGGCGGCGGCGCGCTCCTCGACCTCGGCATCTACGCCCTGCAGTTCGCCTCGCAGGCACTGGGCGCTCCCGAGCGCGTCACGGCGCTCGGCGGCCTCACTCCCACAGGCGTCGACGCCTACGCGACGCTCGTGCTCGACCATCCGGGCGACGCGCAGGCGGTCGTGACGACCTCGATCGTCGCGAAGACGCACACGACCGCATCGATCGCCGGGTCAGAGGCGACCGTCACGTTCGGCGCACCGTTCTACAACCCCACGACGTTCCGCCTGGCGTCGACCGACCACTTCGCGGCGCCGGTCGACTGGAGCGACCCGACGCCGCTGCGCGGATTCGATGCGCTGTCGTGGCAGGCGACCGCCTTCGCGGGGTACGCGGCGGAGGGCAGGCGCGAGTCGCCCGTGCACACGCACGCCGAGCTCGTCTCGATCTACCGGACGGCCGACGAGGCCCGCAGGCAGCTCGGCGTCGCCCCCGTCGCAGAGCGGGAGCCGTCCGCATGAGCGGCGCCGAGCGCATCGCCCTGCTGGAGCAGCAGGAGCGCGAGCTCGTCCTCCCCGCGTTCGACAACGCCGCCGCCTACCGGCTCGGCTCCCGCATCGCCCGCATCGCCGAGGTGCGCGGGCTGCGCGTCGCCATCGACATCCGCCGTCCCGGCCTCATCCTCTACCGCGCCGCCTT
This sequence comes from Microbacterium sp. NPDC055683, assembly GCF_053617895.1. Classification (NCBI taxonomy): domain Bacteria; kingdom Bacillati; phylum Actinomycetota; class Actinomycetes; order Micrococcales; family Microbacteriaceae; genus Microbacterium; species Microbacterium sp. NPDC055683. Next base: position 102,361 of record NZ_JBSHGQ010000001.1, read on the forward strand.
CGACGGCATCACCGCCGACCAGGAGCACTGGATCGCGAGGAAGGCCGCGCTCGTGCAGCGGATGGAGGCGAGCGGAGCGCTCGTGGAGGCGCGGTTCGACGGCTTCGACCCCTCGTCAATCGGCTGGCTCGGGCACGAGTACGCCATCACGGCGGGCGCCTTCCCCCTCCGCGTGCGCGGCGCCGGCCTCGTCGCCGTCGCGACCGCGTCGGGCCTGTCGTCGCAGGAGGACCACGACCTCGTGGTCGAGGGCATCCGCGCCCACCTGTCCGAGGAGGAGGCGACTTGAGCGACGAGCAGCCCCCGGCCCGGCGGCTCGCGCCGGGGCAGACCGCGCGCATCCGCGTCTGGGAGCGGGACGGGACCATCCGGACCGTGCACGAGACGGCCGACGTCCTCTTCGAGGCGCCGAACTGGACCCCCGACGGGCGCCTGCTCGTCAACGGCGACGGCCGACTGTGGCTGCTCCCGGCGGTTGGCGGTGCGCCCCCGGTCGCGATCGACGCGCCGGACCTGCCCGCCGTCAACAACGACCACGTCCTCTCGCCCGACGGGGCCACCGTCTACGCATCCGCGAACGACTGGCACATCTGGGCGCTCCCCCTCGAGGGCGGACACGCGAGGCGGCTCACGGCCGACGACGGCGCCCTGCACTTCCTGCACGGCGTGCATCCCGACGGCTCGCGGCTGGCGTACGTCCGGCTGCAGCCCGACGGCGACGACTGGTGGGCCTCCGCGACCATCCGCACGATGGCGGCCGAGGGAGGCGACGACCGCGCCGTCACGACCCATCCCGGGCCCGCCGACGGCTGCGCGTGGACGCCGGACGGCGCGTGGATCCTGTTCAACACCGAGCAGTTCGGCGACGTCGCCGGCCATGCGCAGATCGCGCGGGTGCGCGACGACGGCAGCGAGCTCGAGCAGCTCACGCACGACGAGCGCGTCAACTGGTTCCCGCACGCCGCGCCGACGGGCGACCTCGTCGTGTACCTCAGCTTCCCGCCCGGCACGACCGGCCATCCCGCCGATCTCCCCGTCGAGCTCCGGCTCGTGGAGGGCGGCGACTGGGCGCGCCCGCGCACGATCGTGCGCCTGCACGGCGGCCAGGGGACGATCAACGTGCCGAGCTGGGCGCCGGACGGATCGGGGTTCGCCTTCGTGGACTACCCGCTCGCGGACGGCTGACCGGCGCCCGCGCGCGTCACGCGCCGACGCGCGGAGGCGCCGTCGTGTCGCGCACGACGAGCGCGGCCGTCGTCGCCGCGCGCTGCGGCGCGCGGTCGGGGTCGTCCAGCCGCGCGAGCACGGCGCCCAGGGCCGCGGCGACGGTCTCGTCGACATCCTGATGGACCGTCGTCAGCCGGTGGTACGACAGCTCGGCGACCGAGCTGTCATCGAACCCGACGACCGAGATCCCGGCGGGCACGTCGACGCCGGCGCGGGCGAGCACGGCGAGCGCGCCGGCGGCCGACTGGTCGCCGGCGCAGACGAGGGCCGTCGGGAGCCGGTCGCGCGCGAGCAGCGCGCGCGCGGCGGCGGCGCCGTCCTCCTCGGCGAATCCGGTCTCGACGACGTCGGGGGCGAGCCCCGCGCCGTCCATGGCCTGCCGGTAGGCGTCGGCGCGATCCGCCCCGACGCGGCCGCCGAGGCCGCCCGCATACGCGATCCGGGCGTGGCCGAGGTCCGCGAGGTGCCCGACGGCGAGACGGAGGCCCTCCCGCTCGTCGACGTGCACGTTGTCGACCGCCGCATCCGTCCACTCGCCGAGCCACACGACCGGCATCATCCGCATCGCGGATTCGAGCGCGGGGGAGCCCTCGGTCGGGTTGAACGCGATGAGCGCCTCCACCCGGTCCTCGATGAGCTCCGCCACGACGGTCTCGGTCGGGCGGTCTACCGTGAGGGGACCGAGGACGAGCCGGTAGCCGTGCTCGGCGGCGCGCAGGAACAGCCGCTCGACGAACCGCGCCTGGAAGGGGTTCTCGATCTGCAGATGCACCCCGATGAGCCGGGTGCGGCTCTGCCGCAGCAGCCTCGCGGACGCGTTTGGCCGGTATCCGATCTGCTCCGCGGCCTCGAGGATGCGCCGGCGCGACTCGTCGCTCGGGCCGGGCGCCCCCCGCATCACGAGGGAGACGAGCTGACGCGAGACGCCCACGTGAGCGGCGAGGTCGCGCATCGTCGGAAGACGACGCCCCGCGGGTGCCTGCGACGCGTCGGACTCGTCACGGCTCATCCCGCCATCCTGTCACGCGCGCGGTGACGGAGCCGGCTCCCGCGGGGTCGTCTCCCGCTGCACGAGGGCGCGGCCGACCCGAGCCGGCGATCCACGTGGCGATGTCCCCCTTCTCGTCAGGGCGCCCAGGGAGCCTAGAGCTCCTCGATGCGGATGTTCCGCCAGCGGCAGGCTGCTCCCTCTCCCCAGCGCTCCGCGCCCATGCCGGGGTCGTTGTCGTGCACCTCGAAGGCGATGTGCCCGCGGGCGCCGAGCCGATCCCACACCGCGTCCGGGTCGTAGCCGGGATACGCGAACGAGGCCGTGTCGATCTCGGCGACGAGCACGTCGTTGACCCAGGTGGTGACGACGGGACGTGCGCCCGTGCACCGGATCCGGAGACGGTTCCAGTCGTCCCACCGCCAGGAGCGGAGGAAGTCGTCCACCGTTCCCGCCCGGGCGAGCATCGCGCGCTTCTCCGGCGTGATCGGCTCGCGGGAGTGCGCCGGGTCGTCTTCGACGAGCCCCACGGGGCGGCCGTGCTCGTCGAGCCGCGCGTCGATGGCGAAGGGCACGCCGTGGAATCCGCCGATGCCGTTGCCGTAGAACCCGCCGATCGACCCGGAGCGGCGATGGTCGACGAGCACCTGCAGCCCCTCCCACGTGTCGCGCCGCCGCCGGATCATGACCCCCGTGTCGGCGGGCCAGTCCGGCCGCATCTCGAGCTCGAGCTCGAAGTCGCCGAACGTACGCTCCGACACGAGGTAGCCTCCCCAGCCCGGCACGGACTGGCGGCCGACGATCGCTCCGTCCTCGACGCTCCACACGGCGGCGCGGTCCGCTGCGAGCGCGTTGTAGTCCCGGGGGAGATCGGGAAGGCGGTCGAGCACGGACGGCCCGCCCGGGGAGACGGTCCCGTAGGTGCGTGGAACGGCCGACCACCCGTCGAGGGTGCGCCCGTCGAAGAGCGGGACGCGGGTGCTCATCGCGCCTCCTCGAGGGCCTGCGGCCGGCGCACGCCCGCGCACCGGTAGATGTCGTCGATGACGCGCATGTTGGCGACGAAGTCGGCCGGGCCGGTCGCCGCGTCGCGACGGCTGCGGATGGCCGCCACGACGGCATCGAGCTCGTGATCGTACGTCTCGTCTCCTGCGACGGTGCGACGGTACTCGGCCGCGTCGGTCTCCAGCACGAGCGAGTGCCCGAGGTGGGGGAGGACGAGGTTGTCGACGGCGATCCGCCCGCGCGAGCCGATGATCTCGACGGGAGCGGAGAAGGGGCTGCCGGGCGCCATGCTCGCGTGCAGATCCGCCGTGGCGCCGTCGGGCAGGACGAGACGCGCATCGATGGCGAGGTCGGCACCGAGCGGGTTCGCCGTGTGGCGCGCCGTGTCCACGCGCGGCTCGCCGCCCCCCAGCGTGCGGATCCAGTGCACCGGGTAGCAGCCGAGGTCCATGAGCGCGCCGCCGCCCAGCTCCGGCACGTGGCGGATGGAGTCCGCGGCGAAGGGGTTGTCGGCCGTGAACGACGCGTCGAGGTGCCGGACCCGCCCGATGCGCCCCGCAGCGATGATCTCGCGCAGGGCGGCGAGGAGGGGGTGGTAGTGGTCGTGGAAGGCCTCGATCACGATCCGTCCGGTCGCCTCCGCGACCTCGGCGACGCGCGCGGCCTCGCGGGCATCCATCGCGATGGGCTTCTCGCAGAGCACGTCCTTGCCCGCCTCCAGCGCGGCCGTCGTCCATCTCGCGTGCTCGGACGGCGGGAGCGCGATGTAGACGAGGTCGATGTCGTCCGCGCTGAGGAGCGCCTCGTAACCCGCGAGAGCGCGGGGGATCCGCCAGCGCGCCGCGAAGCGCTCGGCCGCGGATCCGTGCCGCGCGGCGACGGCGACGATCTCGATGTCGTCGCGTCGCCGCGCGGGCCGCACGAACGCCTGCGGGGCGATGCCCGCGGCGCCGAGGATCCCGGCTCGGATCATCCCCGCGCGCCCTCGACGACCGGGTAGTCGACATACGCGATGTGCGTGCTGTCGGGGGACCAGCTGGGGACGTTGATCGTGCCCTGTCCGCCGTGCAGGTGCACGAGATCGCGCTCGTCGCCGCCCGCGATGCCGCAGATGCGGAGGATGACGGGAAGATCGGCCGGGTGCCCCTCGGTGCCCGGAGGGAAGCTGATGTACGCGATGCGCTCGCCGTCCGGCGACACGTGCGGGAACCAGTTCACCCGCTCGTCGAACGTGAGCTGCTCGACCCCGGAGCCGTCGCGCCGGGCGCGGAAGAGCTGCGCGTGACCCGGGCGCTCCGACCCGCGCTCGGAGTTGAAGTAGATCCACTGGCCGTCGGGGGAGTACTCCGATCCGTCGTCGGGATGCTCGTCGTCGGTGAAGGCGACGTCCTCGCCGCCGGATGAGGGGATGAGGCGGACGTTGCCCGCCCCCCACCGGCCCTCGCCGTCCTGCTGGATACCGATGTAGGCGAGCTCCGCGCCGTCGGGGCTCACGCCGTGGAGGAAATGCAGCCTGCCGTCGTCGTTCGTGATGCGGGTCGGGCGGCCGCCGACGAGGGGTGCACGGTAGATGTGCCAGTCGTTGGCGGACACGAACACGTGCTCGCCGTCGGGGTCGAGGACGTGGTCGTTGTTGAGCTCAGGGAACTCGCCGAGATCGATGCGCGCGGGCTCGCCGCCCGCGACCGGGAGACGGAAGAGGTGTCCGTCTCCATTGACGATGAGGTCGTCGCCGTCGAGCGTCCAGTTCGGTGCCTCGTACAGGACGCGATCCGATTGATGGACGATGCGGTCGTCGCCCGTCGCGACATCGAGGACGTGGATGCGGGAGATCTGACCGGGGGAGAGCGTGCGTGCCATGGGTGGGTGTCCTTTCGAGGTCACTTGAGGGCGCCTGCGGCGAGGCCGCGTTCGAACAGCTTCTGCAGGCAGAGGTAGGCGACGATCACGGGGATCGCCGTGATGACGGCGGAGGCGAGCACCTTTGTCTGGTCGTCGGTGAACTGGCCCTGGAAGAAGCTCGGCACCTGGGTGACGACCTGGTAGTCCGCGTCCTGGAGGAAGATGAGCGGCAGCAGGTACGAGTTCCACGTGCTGATGAGCGTGAGCACGACGACCGCGGCGCCGATCGGCCGTGTGAGGGGCAGGATCACGTGCCGGAACGCCTGGAAGGTGGATGCCCCGTCGATGCGGGCGGCCTCGACGAGGGCGTCGGGGATGCCGTTGACGAACGTCCGCGTGATGAGCACGGTGAAGGGGATCTGGAGGGCCGCCAGCGGTAGCACGACCGCCCAGTACGTGTTGTACAGGTTCGTCGTCGTCGCCGTGACGAAGAGCGGCGTGATGAGCACGACCTCCGGCAGCGTGAGCGCGGCCAGGAGCATCCAGAAGTAGAACTCCTTCCCCCGCACGCGCAGCTTCGCGAACCCGAACGCCGCCAGCATCGTGCAGGCCCAGACGATCGCGATCGTGAGAGCGCAGATGATGATGCTGTTCCGGAAGAACAGCGGCAGCTGCGGGAGGGAGAGGACGGCGACGTAGTTGCCCCACCCCTGCCCTGCGAGCGATCCCTGCACCATGGCGACGAGCGGGAGCAGGAACGGCAGCACCATCAGGGTGAGGAGGATCTGGAGCGCGATCCTCGCCTTCCGCGTGCGCACTTCGAGCATCAGCGGGTCCTCTCCTTCTCTCCGCCGCGGACGCTGAGGATGATCGCCATGGCCAGTGCGAGCACGAGGAGGAGGATCGACAGCGCCGACGCGTAGCCGACTTCGCCCAGCGGGACGGCGAGACGGTAGATATACGTGCCGAGGAACTCGGTCGCGTAGTTCGGCCCGCCCAGCGTGACGAGGTAGGGGATGTCGAACAGCTTGAGCGAGGCGATCGCGGTCAGCATCGCGAGGGCGACCATGGTCCCTCTCACACCGGGGACGATGATGCTCCAGATGATCCGCAGGTTCCCTGCGCCGTCGATCCTGGCCGCCTCGATGATCTCCGGCTCGATCTGGCTCATCGCCGAGAAGTAGAGGATGAACGAGATGCCGGTGGACTGCCAGATCTGCATGATCATGAGCACGCCGAGCGCGGTGTTCGACTGGGCGAGCCACGGCTGGGCGAGGGCGCCCAGCCCGACGGCCTCCAGGATGCCGTTGACCATCCCGTCTCCGGCGAACATGATGCGGAAGACAGGGGCCATGATGGCCGGCGCGAGCACGACGGGGACGAAGATGACGACCTTGTACGCGGTCGCCATCCGGACCCGCGAGTGCAGCATCACCGCGAACAGGATCCCGAGCACGGTCTGCACCGCGAACGTCACGACGAAGTAGGCGACGGTGTGCTGGATGGCCCCCCAGAAGATGGGGTCGGAGAGCGCGCGGGCGAAGTTGTCGAGGCCGACGCCGGCCGGGTCGGGGCTGATGCCGTTCCAGTCGAGTGTCGACACCCAGCCGTTGTATCCGATGCAGAAGTAGACGATCCCGCTCGAGACGACGAGCGCGGGGATGATCCAGGGAAGGCCGGGCGCACGGAGGGCCGGACGGCGCCGCCGTGGTCGACGGGCCGTCGGGATCGTGAGCGTCTCGGTCGACATCGCGGTCTCCTCTCTCTCGCGGGTGAGTGCGTCGGTCATGGCGTGCTCCTCACTCGCCGAGCGCGGCGGTCAGGGTGTCGATCGCCTGCTCGGGCGAGACGCTTCCCTCGAGGACCGACACAGCGGCCGAGTTCAGGGCCTCGAGCTGAGCAGGCGTGGAGAGCTGGTTCCGCGGCTCCGTGATCTCCGCCGCCTGGGCGTAGATCCCCTGGATGGCCGGGATCTGCCTGTCGGGGTCGACGAGGCCGATCTCGTCCCACTGCGGCTCGACGCCCGTGAGGCCGGGGATGAGGTCGATCGCGTTGGCGATCGTCTGGGCGCCCTCCTGGGTGCCCGTGAGCCAGAGCGCGAAGGTCGTCGCGGCGGCGGAGTTCTCCGAGCGGGCGTTGACGGCGAGGCCGTAGTCCATCTCGCCGAACATCTGGGGGACGTTCCCGTCGCCGGCGACGTCGGGGAAGGCGATCGGCAGCTGCGTGAAGGCCGAGGGGTTCGCGACTCCTGCCGCCTCCATCGACGCCAGGGCGCTGTCCGCGCGCGAGTACTGGGCGTACCAGGTGCCCATCTGCACCATCGCCGCCTCCTCGCTGAGGAAGGCGTTGTTGGCGTCGGGGTACTGGGTGAGGCCGACGACATCGGCGGGGATGATCCCGTCGTCCTGCATGCGCGCGAGGATCTCGAGGCCCTCCTGGAAGGCGGGGTCGCTCCAGGAGACGTCGCCGCGGATGGCGTCCATCCAGACGCCGGGGGCGATCGAGCTGACGATCGTCCGCCACGTCTCGACGGTGAACCCGTTGACGCCGACGGCGCCCATCGCCATGCACTGCTTCCCCGCGGCCCGGAACGCGTCGCAGACGGCGACCCACTCGTCGTACGTGGTCGGGGGAGCGACGCCGACCTCGTCGAAGAGGTCCTGGTTGATCCACAGCATGCCCGCGCCGACGCCGCCCATCGACACGGCGGCGATGGAGTCGTCATCGCGGGTGAATCCGTCGTGGGAGAAGGTGAACGCGTCCTCCCAGTCGTCGCCGAGCTGCTCCTCGAGCGCGGGGCGGAGGTCGAGCGCGAAATCGCCGAAGTCGCGGAAGGCGCCGTTGTTCCCTCCCAGCGCCATGTCGTAGACGTCGGGGCCGGAGTTCGAGCTGAGGGCGGCGCGCAGGGCGCCGGTGTAGTCGCCGTTCTCGTAGTTCTTGTACGTGACCTCGATGTCGGGGTACACCTTGTTGAACTCGGCGATGTAGGCCTCGCCGACGCTCGTGTCGGGCGTCCAGCCCCACCAGGTGATGGAGCCGGATTCGGCGGATCCGGTCGGCTCGGACGAGGTGCCGCCGCACGCGGACAGTCCGACGGCGATCGCGGCTGCGGCCCCGCCGGCGAGGGCGGTGCGGAGGACTCCACGCTTCGGGTCGCGGGGGATGTTCATGGTCGGGTCGTCTCCTCTTCATCGAGTGATCGGGGCGCCGCCGGGAGCGGCTGATTCGGAAAGCTAGCACGAAATCGTCAACTTAGATACAGTGAGTAAGTAAGTGAGGAGGCAACCGTGACACAAGGACGTGCGACGACGACCGCGGGGCCCAACAACAGCGGCACCGTGCTCGATCTCATCCGCTCGGGCGGGACCATCAGCCGCGTCGATCTGGCGGCGCGATCGGGGCTCACCGAGGCGTCGATCTCCCGGATCGTGAAGCAGCTGCTCGGCGAGGGCGTCATCCTCGAGACCGGCCGCGGCGAGTCGACGGGAGGGAAGCGGCCGACGCTGCTGCAGCTCAACAAGGGGGCCCGGCACGCGGTCGGGATGCTCCTCAGCGACGCGCGCGTGGAGTACGTCCTGACGGATCTCTCGGGCGCCGTGATCGCCTCGGCCGAATCGCCCGGCCTCTTCCACCTGACGCGCGCCGAGCTCATCCCGCAGGCGGCGATGAGCATCGACGCTCTCATCGCCTCGTCTCCCGTCGATCCCGCGACGGTCCTCGGAGTCGGCGTCGCGACGCCCGGGCGGCAGGAGATCAGCGACTACGCCTCCGCGAGCAACCCGTTCGATCGTCACGAATGGGACTGGCGCGCCATCCAGCACGAGCTCGCCGACGCGACGGGGAGGGAGGTGTCGATCGAGAACGACTCCACCTGCGCCGCGATCGGGGAGTACTGGGCCAGCCGCGCGCCCGCGAGCAGCGACTTCGGCGTCGTGAACGTCGCGAACGGCATCGGATTCGGGCTCGTGACCCGCGGCGACGTCTACCGGGGCGCCTCGTCGAACGTGGGCGAGATCGGCCACATGGTCCTCGACCTCGACGGTCCCGAGTGCGCATGCGGCAACCGGGGGTGCCTGCAGAGCCTCGCCTCGACGCCGACGATCGTGCGCACCGTCCTCGCCGACGACGAGCTGACCGCGCGGCTGGGGCTCGCGGGCACGCCATCCGCCATCTGGGACGACTACGGCGTGATCGCGCGGGCGGCGGCGTCGGGCGATCCGGCGGCGACCGCGCCGATCGACGCCGCCGCCCGCATCCTCGGCAAGGCGCTCATCTCGCTGACGAACATCCTCGACCTCGAGCGCATCGTCATCACCGGCCCTGCGCTCGACCACGTCGGCGGCATCTTCCGTGACGCGATCGCCGACGAGCTCGACCGGCGCGCGTTCGTCCGCAGCGTGCACCGCACGGAGGTGGCGCTGTCCGGATCGGGCAGGCACGCCTCCGCGCTCGGCGCAGCGACCCTCGTGATCCACGAGCGCCTCGGCGGCGCCGCCCGTCTGCGCACGCCGTCCCTCTGATCCCTCGACGAAGAAGGAGAGATCCATGACCCAGACCGACCTCGACGCCCTGCCATACGCCCCCGAGGGCGCCGCCTGGCACCGCACCATCGGGCGGATCCAGCTCCCCGTGACGGCCATCGGGCTCGGCGGCGCGCCGCTCGCCAGCATGCCCGAGGTGCTCGGCTACGCCGTCCCCGCCGAACGCGCGCTCGACCTCGTCGACGCCGTCCTGCGGAGCCCCATCGGCATCATCGACACGTCCAACAACTACAACGACGGCGAGAGCGAGCGTCGGATCGGCGCGGCGCTCGCGCGGGGCGGCCGTCCCTCCGGCACGCTCGTCGTCACGAAGGTCGACGCCCGCGGGCGCGACTACTCCGGCGACCGCGTGCGGTGGTCGGTCGCCGAGAGCATGCAGCGGCTCGGCGTCGACCATCTGCCGCTCGTGCATCTGCACGATCCCGAGTTCTTCGCATTCGACGACCTCGCCGGTCGCGGCGGTGCGGTGGACGCGCTCGTGCGCCTGCGCGACGAGGGGCGCGTCGGGGCGATCGGCGTCGCGGGCGGGCACGCTCCGACCATCCGCCGGTACGTCGATCTCGGCGTCTTCGACGCCCTGCTCGTCCACAACCGCCTGACGATCGTCGACCGCAGCGCGGAGAGCCTCGTCGTCGACGCGCGGGCGAGGGGGATGGCCGTCTTCAACGCCGCCGTCTTCGGCGGCGGGATCCTCGCCGCCCCGCGCGGCGCGAAGAAGACCTACGCCTACCGGCCGGCGTCGGACGCCGTGCTCGCCGCAGCAGAAACGCTCGCCGATCTCGCCGACCGATACGGGGTCGAGCCGGGCGTCATCGCCCTGCAGGCGTCGCTGCGCGACCCCCTCGTCGACTGCACGCTGGTCGGCATGAGCCGGCCCGAGCGCGTCGAGTGGACGCTCGACGCCGCGCGCCGGCGCCTTCCCGACGACCTCTGGTCGGCCGTCGACGACCTCCTCCCCGCCGCCGAGCACTGGATCGACGCCGCCTGAGCATCCCCGAGCGTCCCGTCCCGTCGATCGGCGGGCGGGCGAAACCCCCTGCCCGGGAACGGGCCGCAGCACCGTCACGAAGGAGTCACACCATGCCGCACGCACGCGTCGATCTGCACGCCGCCTACCGAGACCGCCTCCCCGAGCTGAGCCGCGCGCTGCTCGCGGGGATGGTCCGGGGCTTCGACATGCCCGAGACCGACCTGTTCCACATCTTCCGGCTCCACGAGCAGGGAGAGCTCGTCTTCGGGCGCGCGTACCCCGAGCCCGACCGCGACGACATCATCTTCATCGAGATCCTCGCCGGCATCGGGTACGCGTCGACGGCCACGAAGCACGCCGCGCTCGTCGCGATCGCCGACGAGCTGGAGGCGATCGGCATCCCGCGCCAGAACCTCCTGCTGCACGTCATCGAGGTCCCCGCCGGGGACTGGTACTCGCCGGGCTTCGCCGGCGTCGCCTGATCGCACCCGCCCCGCCGTGCGCGACGCCTCGTCGCGCACGGCGCAGACCGCAGAGAGGCTGCCTCATGGCACCGTCGATCATCTCCGTCCAGCTCTGGAGCGTGCGCGACGAGCTCGCCCGCGACGGCTGGGACGCCGTGCTCCGTGTGCTCGCCGGCGAGGGATTCGCGCACGTCGAGCCGTTCGCCCTGGCCGACACGGCGCCCCTGCTCGATGCGCCGCTGCGCGCGGCGGGGCTGACCACGCCCACCGTCCACGGCGACATCACCGGCACGCAGCTCGAGCGCACGCTCGACGCCGCGATCGCCCACGAGGCGACCCTCCTCGTGCACCCCGGCTTCCCGGCGGCGCGCTGGTACGAGCCCGGCGGCGTCGACCGGATCGCCGCGGACCTGCAGCGAGCGGCCGACGCCGCCGCCCCGCACGGCCTGCGCGTCGCCTTCCACAACCACGACGACGACCTGCGTGCGCGCGTCGACGGCAGGCCGGCGCTGCTCGCGCTCTTCGATCGCGTCGGTCCGGGCGTCGGCGTGGAGTTCGACCCCAACTGGTGCGCCATCGCCGGCGAGCCCGTCGTCGACACGGTGCGAGCGCTCGGCTCGCGCATGCTCGCCCTGCACCTCAAGGACGGCCCGGCCGGCGGGGCGAACGAAGACCAGGTCGCCGTCGGCGACGGCGACCTCGACTGGCGGTCGATCCTGGCCGCGATCCCCGCGGGCATCCCTCTCGTCATCGGCCTCGACGAGCACGCGGGCGACTCGCTCGACGCGGTCCTCCGCAGCAGAGCGAGGCTGCTCGAACTGCTGCGGGACGCGCGCGCCTGAGCGGTCCGCGCGTCAGCACGGGGGCGGCCCCGTCGTCCGGCGGACGACGAGCGTCCCCGTCGGACAGCACCACCCCGGGTGAAAGGCGTGTCCTAGGGAGATCCGCGTTTCGACCACCAATGCTCGGTGGCGGGATCCCCCCCGGATCTGGTTGCGCACGTGCATGTCTCCTGACGCGACCGCCTCGTCTTGCGGGGCGGCCGGGTTCGGGGTGCCTGTCCTGCCGCTTCCTGGGACCCATGTGGCCCCCGGAGTGATCGGTGTGAGGTCAGTGCGGGCTCGACGAGCCGCGGCGAGCGCGTAGAACTCGTCAGGGGCCTCCAAATCGATGTTGGAGACATCACGGTTCAAGGGCACAGACGCCGGTGCTCACGATGCCGGCATCGAGCGGAAGCGATTGACCTCGTGACCAGCGAGCGGCCGGGGTCGGCGCGTGCATCACCGATACGGTCAGATCGTGGAGAGAGTGCTGGAGTTCTTCTGGGCGCCGTTGATGGTGGGGTTCATCCTTTGGACGGCAGCGGAGGGTGTGCGCTGGTGGTTTTCGCAGGTCGCGCAGCGGCGCGCTCGACGGCGGCGCGTCATCTCTCTGATGGGGCGAGCGCACGCGGTAGCATTCCGCGCCATCAGAGACGGGGTGTTCGACAGGGCGTATGCCTCCGGAGCGATTGATACGACGAGCGCCGAGCGTACGCAGTATGACGATCTCGCTGCAGAAGCACTCGACTTGTTTGAGGTCGGGGAGGAGGCGGTCGCGATGTGGACTGCGGTGGAGTTCTATGCGGGATGGACGGGTCCGTTCTTCCAAGCGCACGCCGACGGTGTGCCCCGCGAGCTCCCAGAGCGCGGACGCATCTTCAGCGTCCAGGCCCCGATGAACCGCTGGCAGCTCGCGCGCCCAACAGAGCTCGCCGACTGGGCTGACGTGATGTGGCCGTGGGACCGAGGAAACGCGCGAGGACCGCGATACGGGCACGCCAGCGCGATCGGCGATACGACGCGGCACGAAGTCGTTACGCCGAACTCTGATGCCAACGGCGACATCCTGCGCCCATGGGTTCTCTTGCATGGCGGTGATCCCTGGCCGAAGCCATCAAGGCGCGAGATGCGCAGGCTCGTGGTGCGGTACCCCGATTGGGACGCGAACCTGTACACGAGCCAAGCCCAGCGTCGTGCGGCGATGGAGAAGGGGCGTCAGGTCCAGCAGCAGATCAACGGGCACCGTCGACAGAGATCTACCTCGTGAGCGACTGACGCCGCGAACCGACGCAGGTTGGCCGATCCCGCATGGATGTCGAGAAGGTACTTCGCCCAGCTCAGGGTGGCGATTTGGTATAGCCCATCTGGTGACTCGGGAGAGAGCGCGATGATCGGGGCGTGATCGGATCTGGTCATGGCGTGCCTCCTTCGACGGAGGATACGGTCCAGCTCGCTGGCATGATTCACTTCCGTCCAGCGGACGTTGAACGGCCTCCTCGCGCGACGCGAGACGATGAGCGGCTGATCGACCCTCGCTCGCGGAGTGAGTGAGGTGTGAAATCTTCGCTCACTCCGTGTGTGCTTTCACCATGCCTCGGTGTAGTCCGCGTAGACCTCGGTGAGGTCAGGCGCGAGGGTGAGCATGTCGCCGTCGACCAGGAAGTACTCGACGACTGCGCCCACTCCGTTGTCCGACTCGTAGGCGGAGGTTTCCGCGACCCACGTGTAGTGGATCACGGCGCGAACGGCGACGTTCCCGTCGACGACAGTGGCGGTCGTGCCGTCATCGCCGACGATCTCGTATAGCCAGCCGTCGTTTCCGATACCGCACGAAAACCCGGTGGAGCCGACGACGACGCTGATCTCGGCACCATCGGGGGCGCACTCTGCGAGGACGTCTTCGGCGGCGCTCGCGGCCGTCCCGTCTGCCAACAGTTCGTCGGCCGCAGCAATGCCTGCGTCCGAGAGCTGAGCGCTGAAGGTCGCCGAACCTCCGAGAAGGCCAACGAACTCGCTGACGTCGGTGGTCAGCAGAGGGCTTCCTCCGGTCACGACCTCCGGGCCGTAGACGCCAGCGTAGAGAGTGAGGACAGTGAATCCGTCTTCGGATGCCCATGTCGCGGTCGGGGGCGCGCTCTGCTCCGGTGACGCGACGACGAGATAGTCCTCCCCTTCGCGCCTTACGTCTACGGTGCCGCGGTACTCCTCGCCCTCGAGTTCATACGCGACAGGGACGGTCGTCGTGGCCCCGTCGTCCAGTGTCGTTGACGTCCAGCTGTCATCGGCGGCCTGCCCCGCGGTCGGGTTCTCGATGAACGCGAGAGCGTCTTCGAGATGTTCTGCTCCGCTTGGCGCGCTGTCGATCAGCGCCGAGGCTCGCTCTGCGTCACCGGCCGCGATCGCGTCGACGTATGCCTGCACGGCCGTGATGACCGGGTCCGGGGCGTCGGCGGCGCAGCCGGCCATGAGGGCTCCGACGCCGAGGAGGGTAGAGACGGCAGCGGTCTGGAGGATGTGCGGGCGACGTCGAGGCATGGCACAGGATCTTATACCGAAAGTACAAGGTATTGTGCTGTGCTCGACGAGCGCATCTCGTGGGCTGGAATGGTGCCCGTTCCCGAACCCGATCTCGCGCAGCTGCGCGGCATCTTCAACGATCATCGGCACCGCTCGGGTCTCACGTACGAACAGCTTTCCGAGCAAGCGGGGATTAGTCGTCAGACGCTCCTGAACCTCGCAGCGGGGCGCTTCCATGGGGATCTGCGCACGTGGATCAAACTCTCGCGAGCCTTCGGCGTCACGCTCGACGATCTTCTCTCGTCTGTCATGCCGGACGATACGAGCTCTTAAGGCCGGGGTGCGGAGATCGTCGATCTCCGCACCCCGGGCGTCACTCATCGAGGTCAGCGTTCGCGGGAAAGTAGGACCGGGCGGCAGTGAGAGCGTTTGCTCGCATCGCCGCGAGAGCATGGTCGGGGAGGTGGTGAGCGCACGTCGCCAACCGGAGGGCCGCAGACGCGAGCGCGTCTTGGACGGAGCCGGCAGCGTCAGCCAGGTCGAGGACGCGTTGGATGGCTGCCTCGGCCTGACTGAGCGCCTGCGCGGGAGTCTGGCCTCGCTTCTGCGCCGTGTGGACGTCTTCGTGCGCCCTGTCGAGATCCTGCGCGAGCAGCTCGACGTCGCCCGGGAGGGAGAGCTCCTCATCCAGGCGAAGCACCTCGGCCACCGTCAAGCCGGACGCGAGGCCGCCCTGGAGTGCGATCAGCAACGTCTCCGCGACATCGGTGTCCGCGTCAGCGGGACCGATGAAGTCCCAGTAGCGCAGCTCCGTCGGCTGCTCGCTCCACGTGTACTCGTGGAGCGCCCGATAGGACGGGAACTCGGTGGCTTCCCAGGCGGGATCGGTCACCCAGCGGCGGGCGAGCGACAGAGCGTGCGCCGGATGCCACTGAATCGCCGCAGTCGGTACGCGACCGGTATCGCGCAGGTCGCACCACCGAGGGAGCTCGATGGGATTGAGGAGCAGTGTCCGGTGGCGGGTGTGCTTCGAGTGCGCGATCAGCGCGACGAGGTCGGCTTCGTCATCCGCGGGGAAGATGAGCTCGGCGTAACGGCGGTCGGCGGTCGCCATCGCGACCCGGTACGTGCCGGGTCGAAGTCTGCCCCATGCTCGGAGGACGTCGTCCTCGGAGCCGAGATTCACCGGCGTCGAGTTCGGGTCGTCGCTGCGGTGGAGGGAGGCGGTGATGATCATGGGATCTCCTGTGTTCGATGGCGGGCATCTCCCGCCTTGATGTGGTTATGCGCGGTCGCTGTCCGCGCGTGCGACACGAGCGCCTGTGGCGATAGGCGCGGTCCCTGGGGTCTGGCGCACCGGGCGCTGTGATGCACTGCGAGGTCTTCGAGATGGCCGAGGTGGCTCCCGACGCTTATGCCGATGGCGCCTGTCGGCGTGGCAAGGCACTCGCCGGTGTCGCAGTCCATACCCGCGGCCGGAGCGAATACGCGCTCGATCACCCGGCCGCACCGGAGCAACCTGCTCCGGTGCGGCCGTTGGTCAGAACACGACGTCCCCGTCGTCGACGATGTGCGGGTAGGCGCGGCGGAGCGCTGCGGTGGCTGTGTCGAATCGCGTCTGCGCGCTCGGCCTCTCGGGGTGAAGCGCACACGTGATGTAGCGCCGCGCGAGGGTGATGAACTGGCTGCGCGTTGTGCTCCCGGGCTCGAAGCGGCCGCGCGAGAGGACGGCTGCGAGTTCTTGTTCGGCCGCATCCACGAGGTCGTCGAGGGGAAGAGCGCGCCGCGCGAGGCGATGGACGGCCGTGTGGGCTCGATCCACTGCCTGTGCGATGTCCTGCTCGGGGCCGGCCAGTGGTAGTCCGTTGTCGAGTCGAAGTACGTCGTGCGCGGCGAGGCCAGACGACAGGGCGCCGCGGACAGCGGCAGTCGCGACGCCCTGGGGGGACCGGTCGTCGTCGAGTGGTGAGAGGCCACCCCAGTAGCGCACGACAGCAGGCTCCTCCTCCCACGTCATCTCCTGGAGAGCCTCGGCATCGACATGGTCGCTGGCGTCCCACGAAAGGTCTGAGACCCACCTACATGCGACGTGAAGGGCGTGGACAGCACGCCACTGAGCCGCGTCCATCGGTGCCCTCCCGGCGAGGTTGACCTCGCACCAGCTCGGTGGCTCTTCCACCGGGGTGAGGAGGAGAGCGCGATCCGTCTCGCCGTCCTCGTGAAGGATGAGGGTCACGAGATCGATGTCGGAGTACTCGTCGACGATCACGTCGGCGTACCTGTAGTCGACGTCCACCGAGTTCACGCGCGTGGTACCTGCGGCGAGCCCGGCCGAGGCCGCGACGAGCGCGGACGGCCGTGTGATCATGATGGGCTGAACTGTGGCGTCATCGAGCGAGATGATGCTGATCCTGCGAAACATTGGGGTTGCTTTCTGTCATGTGCGGCGACGATCGCCGTCGCATATGGGTATGCGCGGTCCTCTTCATCGCGCAGGACAGCGAGCGGGAGCAGAGAAGACGAGCTGTTCAGGTTCGTTCCCCTCGCGTCCATTGCTGCGGTGACATCGTCTGTCGTCTCGGCGCGATGCTCAGGCGGTGCGCCTCGCACGTCCGCCAGGTCTCCGGGGCTGCCCACACGCCAGCGAGGATCGGCGGCACACGCGTGCGCACCCGGCGTGTGGGGGACTGCGCATACACCGGGCATGCAGAACGAAAAACGCGAGACGAATCGCCTCAGATCCGGCCCACGCACGCACCGGCGACGACAGGCGTGGCAGCTGAGTTACGACGAAGTCAGCGCCTTTGCTGCGCGAACTGGTCGGCTTCCGGCTGCCGGGGAGGTCCCGGAGCGGCTCATCTCCTGGATCAAGAACCAGCGGCGTGCGCGTGCGCAGACGGAAGCGCGCCGCGCTTCTCTCGCACGGCTGCCCGGTTGGTCAGATCGACCACGCGACGATCGCTGGGATCGGCGACTCGAAGAGCTTCGCTCCTTTCTGCGCACCAACGGCCGGCCGCCGCGGGTTGACTCGCGCGAGGCTAGCGAAAGAGCGATAGCGCACTGGTCGTACCGGCAACGTCACGCGATCGCCCGTGGCGGACTCCCGTACCGACGTCGCGCCGAGTGGCTGGCCTTTGAACGCTCTTACCGCGTCGTGACGAACGCCCAAGCCGGCTTACCTGAGCCTGCCGGCGCTGACGGACGAGCGGCGTCTCCATGACCTGCCACATGCTCTGCGGGAGTTCGATGCCGGCGGTCGTTCGTTTCCGAGGGCGCAGTGAATCGGCGAGGCGGGCGAGACCCCGGGGTCGCGGGGTCATCCTCCCGTCACTGGTGCGAACGTGGATACGTCGCCGAGTCCGGTGTAGCGAGGCCCCGCGAGCCGCCCCACCGGCCGCAGTAGCTCCGTGTCAATGCGACCGTCGCGCATCACGCGGTCGTCGATGTGCCAGGCGACCACGCGGCCGACCACGAAGTCGCCACCGGTCGGCGAGAAGCGGATGATCCTCTCAAGGCGGCACTCCATGCTGATCGGCGCATCGATGAGACGCTCGACGCCGACCAGACGCGACGGGGCGGTGCGCAGCCCGAGCGCCTCGGCTTCGCCGACGTCAGCCGGCATGCTCTCAGAGGAGCGGTGGATGGCGTGCATCAGCGGCTCATCGCCGATATTGACGACGTACTCTCCGTCGGCCTCGATATTGCGTCGGGTGTCCTTCTGACGATCGGGACGGTCCATGATCGTCGTCCCGAGCATTGCGGGATGCTGACTGACCCACGCGAACGCGCTGAACGGAGCCAGATTCGTCGGATGTGGCGCCGTGCCGCTCGTGATCCAGGCGATGGGGCGTGGAACCACCGAGCCGACGAGGAGCCGGTACGAGTCGGTGGCTTCGAGGTCGGCGGCGTCAACGAACATGGCGCCAGGCTACCGTGCGTCGTCCGACGGAAGAGCGGCGGCGAGCGCCGTCGCCGCTGCGCGCACGCGGTCGCGGTCGCGCCGGGCGCGCGATCCCGGCGGCTCATCCAGAATGATCGCAGTGAGGTTCGGCAGCACATGCCAGGCGTAGCAGAGGGCGACGACCTGGAACAGCAGCCAGCGGACGTCGTCTTCGCTGCGCCCCGGCAGTGCGGTGCAGAAGGCGTCGACGAGCGCTGACGCGCGTTCGGCGCGCAGGAGCCCCTCTCCGACGCGCTCGAGCTCCAGACCCTCCCACGCCACGAGCCTCGCCAGGAGGGGACGTTCGTGCAGCGAGTCGCTGAGTCGGCTGGCGAAGGCGCCGATCGCCTCCGGCCCCTCTCCGTCGACGGCGTCGAGTGAGATGCGCTGCGCAAGCTGGTCGCCCACAGCGGTCTCGAACAGGCGGCGCTTGTCGCCGAAGTGCGCATAGAGCCGCTCGACGTTGAATCCCGCGCGCCCCGCGATCCTCCCGACGCGGGCGCCCGCGTAGCCGTGCACCGCGAACTCCTCGACGGCGGCCTCCAGGATGAGGGCGCGCGTGCGTTCGGTGTCCCAGGCCATTCGACAACCGTAGCCCTCCACCCTCCCGGGGATGAGAAGATGGGATGTCCATTCCAAGGAAACGTTTGGAGATTGAGTGGAACATGAGGGCAAGCCGCTCGCGGCCGACGAGACCGGTCCGAGCACGGGGCGGCAGCCCGGAGTGGCGTCGGTCCACGTGCGGGCGCTGGTGACGTGGCTCGCCATCTTCCCTATGGTGGCGCTGGGAATGAGCGTGCTCGGCGTGGTCGGGCAGCAGTGGCACCCCGTGCTGCGTGCTCTCGTGCTCACCCTGCTCGTCGTTCCCACGGCGGTGTACGTGCTCGTGCCCCGCCTGCTCATGGCCTATGGACACGCTCATCGCGTCGCGAGCAGGAAGCGGACGGCGCGGAAGTCGACGAGGAGTTGAGGAAGATGGAGATCACGGCGGCAGTCGTCCGTTCGCAGGGCGAGGAGTTCCACATCGAGAAGCTGGAGCTCGACGAGCTCCGGCACAACGAGGTGCGCGTGCGCATGGTCGCGGTGGGCATCTGCCACACCGACGCGCTCGTGCGCGATGCGATCTACCCCACGCCGCTGCCCGCTGTCCTCGGGCACGAGGGTGCGGGCGTCGTCGAGGCGATCGGCGACTCCGTGACGTCGGTGGCGCCGGGGGATCACGTCGTCCTCGCCGCGGCGTACTGCGGTCACTGCGTCCGGTGCCGCCGGGGTGAGATGGCCTACTGCGAGAATCTGTTCGCAGCCGACTTCGGCGGCCGGCGCGCCGACGGCACCACCTCCCTATCGAAGGACGGCGAGACGATCTCGTCGCACTTCTTCGGGCAGTCATCGTTCGCCACCTACGCGAACGTCGTCGAGGAATCGGTTGTGAAGGTCGACCACGACGTCCCTCTCGAGCACCTCGGCCCGCTGGGGTGCGGACTAAACACGGGTGCCGGCACGGTTCTGAACGAACTCCAGCCCGAGATCGGCTCCGTGCTGGCGGTCTTCGGCGCCGGCGCCGTCGGCAGCGCGGCCATCATGGCCGCGCGCGTCGCAGAGTGCCGCATCGTCATCGCGATCGATATCCACGATGCCCGCCTCGAGCTCGCCAAGGAGCTGGGGGCGACCCACACGATCAACTCGCAGACCGAGGACGTCGCCGCCCGCCTCGCGGAGATCACCGCGGGAACCGGCGTGAACTACGTCGTCGACACGACGGGCCGCCCCGAGCTCCTGCGCCAGGCGGCGGACTCGATCGCCATCCGCGGCACGATCGCACTGGTCGGCGCGGCGAGGCCCGGAACCGAGGCCACCTTCGAGATCGGCGCATCGCTTGTGAAGGGGTGGACGTTCAAGACGGTCGTGCAGGGCAGCTCGGTGCCGCAGGTGTTCATCCCCCGCCTCGTCCAGCTCTGGCAGGATGGCCGATTCCCCTTCGAGCGCCTGATCCGCAACTACACGCTCGACCGGATCAACGCCGGCTTCGCGGATTCGAAGTCGGGCGAGACAGTCAAGCCCGTCATCGTCTTCTGAACATCCCACCCGAGAGGAAGCAGAACCCATGAGCGCCACAACGGCACCGACGACAGCTGTGCTGGTCGTCGACATGCAGAACGACAACATCCATCCCGAGGGTGCGTTCGCCAGCAGCGGCGCCGCCGAGCACGCGCAGCAGCAGGAGGTCGTCGCCAACGTGCGGCGCGTGCTCGACGCCGCCCGAGAGAGCGGGGCGGCGGTCTTCCACAACCGCATCGTGGTCCATCCCGGTCGCGACGTGGGCGGCGACAACGCCCCCATCTTCCGCATGGTCGGACCCGACAATCTCGTGCTCGGCACCTGGGGTGCCGAGATCGTCGACGGTCTCGACCCCCGCCCGGAGGAGATCGTCCTCGACCGCACGCGCATGAGCGCGTTCAACGGCACGAACCTCGACTCCATGCTGCGGGCGATCGGAGCGACCGACGTGATCGTCGTCGGAGTGTGGACGAACATGGCGGTCGAGCACACCGTGCGCGACGCCGCCGATCACGGCTACCGTGTCGCGATCGTGTCCGACGCGACATCCTCGATCAATGTTGCCTGGCACGACGCCGCGCTGTCGTTCGCGCTCCTGAACATCGCGGAGATCGCCACGGTCGAGCAGATCGTGGAGCGCCTGGCCGCCTGACGGCGAGCGAGCGAGCGGGCCGGCGGCGACGTCGGCCCACTCACTCCCGGTTCATCGCCCGGTTCGCCGCGTCCGCCGCCTCCGCCAGCGCGCTCGCCGTGTCCCGGTCGCCCAGGAACACCGCGTTGAGGAGCGGCTCGTACGCCGCCTGCGCGTCCGCGTACTCCGCGCCCTGCGGGGGCTGGATCGTGCCCTCCCGCAGCACGTCGACCATGGGCGCGATGTCGACGCCGTCCTGCGCCCACGCGTCGTAGTACCCCTGCTGTGCTTCTTCCACCGCGGGCAGCGCAGATCCGGTCTCACCTATAGCCCACGCACCCTCGGCCGATCCGAGCCAGTCCATCACCTGCTCCTGCGCGTCCGACGCCGAGCTGCCGCTCCAGCCCGCCAGGACGATGCCGTTCGTCACGCTGATCCTGCCCGCGGGTCCCGCCGGCAGGGAGGCGACGCCCCATTCGAAGCTCGCTCCGTCGCGGACGTTGGCGAGGTTGTATGCGCCGGTCTGGAACATCGCGAGGTCGCCGCGCAGGAACTCCTCGAGCAGATGGTCGGAGCCGCCCGGAGGGTTCGTCTCGGACGCCGACGGCGAGACGCCGGAGCGGACGAGGCTCGCTGCGTAGCCGATCGCCGCGATGCCGGCGGGCGAGTCGAACACGAACTCATCGCCCTTCTGCCAGGCCGCACCGTTGCCCGCCAGGAACTGCAGGAGCGTCGCGTTGAGGTCGTTCGACGAGCCGTACCCGTAGGTCGACACGCGCAGCGGGTCGAACCCCTCGTCTCCGGGATGCCGGCCTTCGACGTCGGCGGTGAGGAGCCGGGCGGTCTCGCGCAGGGTATCGTCCGCAGCGGCGGGGTCCCACGCGAGATCCTCGAGATCCTGCGGTCCCAGCCCGGCCTGAGCGACCAGGTCCGCGTTGTAGATGACGCCGATCCCGGGATCGACGAGCTGCGGCACGCCGTAGAGCACTCCGTGTCGGGTGTACTGGGCGACGACCTGCGGCTCCCATCTCTCGCGGCGATCCTCGTCGACCTCGACCTCGACGAGCAGTCCTGCTTCGGCGTACTGCTCGAAGTTCGCCGCGTTGACCCAGAACAGGTCGTCGGCCTGTCCGGCCGCGAGGTCCGCTCTCAGCTGGATCCAGTAGTCGGCCCACGGCACCGTGATGACATCCACGGCGATCCCGGTCGCGCGCGTGAACTCGTCGAGCGAGAGGCGGTACGCCTCGGCGACCTGATCGTCCCACAAGCGCAGCGTGACGGTGTCGGCCGGCGGCGGCGCGGATGCGCAGCCGGTCAGCAGTGCGCCGGTCGCGAGCGCGACCGTCAGGATGCGATGACGTCGGTGCACGGGGGGTCCTTTCTGAGCGCGACGAGGAGCGGGCGCGCGGCGAGGGTGCCGGCGGCGACGAGGAGAGGGGGAGCGAGCGAGATGCAGGAGGCCGCCATCACGAGCGTCCAGTCCCGGTCGTACTGCCCGTTCATGCTCGCGATCGCGGTCGTCACGACGGGGATCCTTCCGGCTGCGACGAGCGATGGCCAGAGGAAGGCGTTCCATTGCGCGGCGAGGGACAGCGCCGACACCGCGCCGATGGCGGGGGCGCATAGAGGCGCTGCGATGCTGCGGAGGAGGCGCGGGGGCCCCGCGCCGTCGATGCGCGCGGCGTCGATGACGGATGGCGGCATCTGCTGGATGGCGCGCAGGAAGAGGAAGACCGCGAACGGCGAGACGAACAGCACGGGGAGGACGATGCCTGGAAACGTGCCACGCAGTCCCGCGGCGGAGACGCCGAGGTAGACCGGGATAGCGAGCGTGATGGGGGGCAGCAGATATCCGCCGATGAGCAGTGCGCGTAGGACGCGCGACGACATGGCAGCGGGACGGCAGGCGAGTGTGAAAGCCGTGAGAAACGTCGTGGGAACCTGAACGATCGTCACGACGATGGCCATGACGGCCGTCGTCGCCATCGTGGATGCGAGCCCGGTGTCGAACGCGCGCGCGACGTTGTCCCACGTGAACGCGCCGAGGGGCGCAAACGCGCCGGAAGCGGCGTAGGCCCGGTGCGGGGTGAAGGCGACGCGCGCCGCGAGCACAACGGGAGCCAGGGCGGCCGCTGCAGTGAGGGTGAGGGCCGACGAGGCGAGCAGGCGGCGCCGGCGGATCATGTCCGCGGTCCTCGGAGCAAGCCGCACGCGGCGACCAGCGCCGCCTGGACCAGCGCGAGAGCGAGGGACATCGCCGCCGCGCGGCCGAAGTCGAACCTGCGGAATGCGGTCTCGTATACGAGCAGACCCGCCCCGCCGAAGCCGGCGGCGGAGCCCGTTCCCGCGAGGGCATAGGACTGGTCGAAGAGCGCGAACACCTGGGCGAGCATGCCGACCCCGATGAGCCCGACTGTGCCCCGCATCAGGGGCAGCTCGACGGCCGTCAGGCGGCGGATCCACCCGGCGCCGTCGAGCTGGGCGGCCTCGAGCACGGAGCCGGGGATGGCGCGCCAAGCGGCGAGCAGGAGGAGGACGGACGGTGCGGCGCTGCTCCAGACGAGGAGGACGGCGATCGCGATCGGCACGACGACCGGCCGGGTGAGGAACTCGATCCGATGGCCGACGATGCCGGAGATGCCACCGTCTTCCGGTGCGAGGATCCACCGCCAGACCGTCCCGGCCGCGAGCGGCGAGATCAGCCAGGGCACCGCGAGTGCGGGGAGGCTCACCCGCGCCGCGCGCGGGGCGGTGCGAGCGGCGCGGGCGATGACGACCGATACCAGGATCACGCCCGGCACCGCGAGCATCGAGATCGCGAGCGTGACGACGAGTGCCCCGCCGAACCGTCCATCGCCGAGCGCATCGGCGAAGTTCTGCAGGCCGACGGGTTCCGGGCTGCCGATGAGGTCCCATTCGCGCGTGGAGAGCCACAGGGCGAACACGAGTGGGGCCGCGATGAAGAGCACGGCCCCGCCCGCGCCGGGGACGGCGAGCAGCAGGAGCGAGCGCTCCTGTGGGATTCTGCTCATGGTCACCGGGTTCTCGTCGTCGCGAACGGTCGGGCAGCGACGAGGACGTCGTCGGCTGCGAACATCCTATCTCTATATGTGACATTCTGATGGCATATGGCGAGATTGTGTTGCATAATCGAGCCACCTGACGAAAGCAGAGATCAATGACGATTCGTGTTGCCACTGTCGGCGGCGGGCCAGGTGGCCTGTTCTTCAGCACCCTCCTCAAGCGCGCGCGCCCCGACATCGACGTCGTGCTCTTCGAGCGCAACCAGCCGACGGACGCCTTCGGGTTCGGCGTGGTCTTCTCCGACCGGACCCTCCAGCAGATCGACGATGCCGATCCGGTGCTGCGGGACGCGCTCGCGCGCGACGGAGTCCACTGGGATGCGATCGCCGTCTCCTCGCACGACGAGACCCACACCTTCGCGGGCAACGGCATGGCGGCGATCCACCGCAAGGTGCTCCTCCGCCTGCTCCAGCAGGCGGCGCTCGAGGCCGGGGTGGATGCGCGCTTCGGACATGACGTGCCCGGACTCGACGCGCTCGCCGACTTCGACGTCGTCGTCGCGGCGGATGGAACGAACTCCCGGATCAGGGAAGGCCTCGGCGACAGCCTCGGGAGCTCGGTCGAGACGGCGAGCGCGAAGTTCATCTGGTTCGGCACCCCGCACCGCTTCGACAGCCTCACCTTCGTGCACCGGAACTCCGAGCACGGAAACTTCGCCGCACACGCCTATCCGATCAGCGGCGGTCTGAGCACGTTCATCGTCGAGACGGACGAGGAGACGTGGCGGGTGGCGGGGCTGGACGCCTTCGACCCCGCGACGCCTCCGGGACCCACCGACACGTCATCGCAGCGCTACCTCGAACAGCTCTTCGACGTCGACATCGCAGGGGAGGGTCTCGTCGGGAACAACTCGCGCTGGGCGAACTTCCGCACCCGACGCACGTCGCGCTGGCATGCGGGGAATGTCGTGCTGCTGGGCGACGCGGTCCACACCGCGCACTTCTCCGTGGGCTCCGGCACCAAGATGGCCATGGAGGATGCGATCGTGCTCGCCCGCGAGCTCGCCGCGTCGGATGACATCGAGGCCGCGTTCGCCCGGTACGAGGAGGCGCGCCGGCCCGCCGTCGCACGCATCCAGGACGCCGCTCGACCGAGCCTGAGCTGGTGGGAGCACTTCGGCTTCTACCACCGGTCGATGGACCCGCTGTCGTTCGCCTTCCACTTCTTCTCGCGCTCGATCGACATCGAGCGGATCCGCCGCCGCGACCCCGGCCTTGCCGACGACGTCGAGCGGGCGTGGCGGGAACGCCATCGCGGCGAGCCCATGGACACGCCGCTCGAGTTCGCCGGCGTGCGTCTGGGCGGGAGGGATCTCCGCGTCGTCCGCGACGGGGAGATCGAGTGGCTGACGGACCGCATCGGCGGGCGAGCCGAGCTCTCCCGCGTCGCCCGACGACTCGCGGCGCCGGCGGAGGAGGCCGCTGTCGCTCGCACGGAGATCCCGGATGGCGAGGAGCTGCTCGTCATCGGAGGCGGGAACTCGTTGACGCGGGCACTGCTCTCGGAGCGTGCCCGGCTCGCGCACGGGCGCGCGACCGCCGTCGTCGAAGACGTCGACGAGCCCGCTGCCCGGACGCTCGTCCTCTCGGGGCGCGCAGACGCGGTTATCCGGGAGATCCGACGATGAGCGCCACCGGCCTGTCGACGGTCTTCGCGCCACGCGGCGTCGTGGTGGTCGGCGCCTCGTCGAATCCGGAGAAGCTCGGCCATGCCATGGCCGCGTCGCTCGCAGGCTTCCCCCGCACCCTCCAGCTCGTGAACGCGAGGCCGACGACCGGGATGCGGACGAGCATCGCGGAAGCGGGGCGGGCCGCCGGTGACCCTCTCGACCTCGCCGTCCTGTGCGTTCCGGCGGCGGCGACCGCGGGAGCGCTCGCGGAGGCCGTCGACGCCGGGATCCGTTCGGCACTCGTCTGCGCGGGCGGATTCGCCGAGATCGGCGAAGCGGGAGAACGCCACGCAGCGGACGTCCGGGCGGTCGTGCGCGAGAGCGGCATGCGACTCGTGGGACCGAACACATCCGGCTTCTTCGTCCCCCGGGAAGGGCTCCACGCGAGCTTCGTCCCGGGGGTGCGCGGCCTGCGCGCGGGATCCATCGCCGTCGTCGCCGCGAGCGGCGGAGTCAATCACGCCCTCGCGTTCCGGCTGGATGCCGCCGGCGCCGGCATCAGCCTCGGGATCGGCGTGGGGGCGGGGGAGGATGTCACGGCGGCCGACGTGCTGAGCCACCTCGTCGAGGACGAGGCCACGACGTGCGTCATCCTGCACCTCGAGACCGTGCCCGACGGTGCCGCCCTCCTGGCGGCCGTTCGCGCCGTGGCCGAGGTCAAACCCGTCGTCGCCCTCGTAGTGGGACGGGGTACCGTCGCGGAGTTCGCGGCATCCCACACGGGAGCATTGGCCACCTCGTGGCGCACGACGCGTTCCCTTCTCTCCCAAGCAGGTGCGGTGGTCGTCGACGACGAGGCGCAGGCCGTCGCCGCGGCCATCGGGCTCTCAGGGGGTCGGGCGCACCCGCGACGACGACCGGGTGCAGCCCTCATCACGGCGCAGGCGGGCCCCGGCCTCATCATCGCCGACCGCCTCGGCGACTCGCGCGTCGATCTCCCGCGCCTGTCCTCCGAGACGACCCGGCGCCTCTCCGCGGCGCTGCCGCCGCTGACCTTCCAAGGTAACCCGGTCGACACCGGCCGGCCGTCGGAGACATTCACCGAGGTGGTGTCCGCGGTCGTCGACGATCCGGCTGTCGACATCGTCGGGATCTACGCCTTGACTGAGCCCGTCATCGACCTGGCTGCGGCGGCATCGGCCGCCGAGCGCCCGTCATCCCTGCCGCTCGTGCTCGCCGTCGACGGCCCCGTCGCCGATGTGGCCGATGCGGTCGCCTCGGCCCGGTCGCACGGCGTGCCCATGGTCGTCGGCCCGACCGCGCTCGCTCATGCCGTCGAGGCGCTCGTCGCCGACGCGCGCGCGCGGAGCCTCCTCTCGACCGACGAAACTGTGGCCCCGGTCGCGTTGACCCACGACATCGTCGGCCAGGGGACGGTCGACGAGATCCGCGGCAAGGAGATGCTCGAGCTGCTCGGCATCCGGACGCCCCCACGTCGGAGATGCCGCACCCGCGATGAGGCCCGCAGTGCCCTTCGCGAGCTGGGTGCCCCGGTAGCGGTCAAGCTCGTCGACGCCGCCGTCCTGCACAAGTCGGACATCGGCGGGGTCGTGCTCGGCATCGCGAGCGAGTCCGAGCTCGACGACGCCCTCGACAGCCTCGAGCGCGCGGGTGCCAGGGAGTTCCTCGTGGAGAGGATGGCGCCCGCCGGTGTCGACCTCGTGGTGGGGGCGCGATGCGACCCCGTGTTCGGCGCCATCGTCGTGGTGGGGCTCGGCGGGGTCGCGGCAGAGGTGCTCGCCGATGTCGCTATCCGCAGCGCTCCGCTCACGGTGGCGGAAGCGGCGTCGATGGTCGACGACCTCGCGGGTCGAGAGCTCCTCGACGGCTATCGTGGCGCGCCGACCGCGGACATCGACGCCCTCGCCAGGGTCGTCGTCGCCGTGGGCGCTGCCGTGGCGGCGGGTGCCGCCGACGAGATCGAGATCAATCCGCTGCGCGCGACCCACGAGGGCATGGTCGCCCTCGACGCGGTCGTCGTCGCGGCCCATCGGAAGGAAGAGTGATATGAACGCTCCGACCCTGGACGGCGTCGTCCCGTGGCCGGCCGATGCCGCGCGCCGGTATCGCGAGGCTGGATTCTGGGAAGACAGGGCGCTGTGCTCCTACGTGCGGGAGGCCGCCGCGCGCGGGCCGGAGAGGATCGCCGTGG
Source organism: Microbacterium sp. NPDC055683 (assembly GCF_053617895.1). Lineage (NCBI taxonomy): Bacteria > Bacillati > Actinomycetota > Actinomycetes > Micrococcales > Microbacteriaceae > Microbacterium > Microbacterium sp. NPDC055683. The sequence goes on from NZ_JBSHGQ010000001.1 coordinate 130,270, forward strand.
TCAGCGGCGACGTCCGCATCTCCTACGCCGAGCTGATCGACCGCACGGATGCGGCGGCGGCCCGCCTGCTTGCCGTCGGACTGCGGCCATCCGAGCGCGTCGTCGTTCAGCTGCCGAACGACTGGCAGTTCGTGGTGTTCACGCTGGCATGCTTCCGGACCGGCATCATCCCGGTCATGGCACTGCCGGCGCATCGCCGACACGAGCTCACCCATCTCGCGGAGCTCTCGGGAGCCGTCGCGGTGGTCGTCGCCTCCTCGTTCAGGTCCTTCGACCACGAGGCGCTCGCATGGGAGGTCGCCGACAAGGTCGAGAGCGTCCGCACCGTCCTCGCCACGGGTGATGTCGGCCCGCGATCGATCGCCCTGGATCCGCTGCTCGAGCCCGCCGGGCACAGCGAGCCGGCTGCGGATCTCGATGCCATCGCCCCATCGCCCGACGCGCCGGCGTGCTTTCTCCTCTCCGGGGGGACGACGGGTCTGCCGAAGCTCATCGTCCGCACGCACAACGACTACGCCTACAACATCAGGGCCACCAGCGCGGTCGTCGGCCTGACCGGGGACGACGTCTTCCTCGGGACGCTCCCGGCATCGCACAACTTCCCCCTCGCGTGCCCCGGCGTCCTGGGTGCGCTGTTCCAGGGCGGCAAGGCCGTGATGCTCCCCAGCCCCGAGCCCGTCAAGGCGTTCGCGGCGATCGAGCGGGAGGGCGTCTCGGTCGCCGCAGCGGTGCCCGCGGTCGCGCAGCGCTGGATGGAGCATGCTCGCGTCGCGGGCATCGCGGAGCTCGCTTCGCTCCGCGTCCTCCAGGTCGGCGGCTCTCGCATGCCCGACGAGCTCGCGGCGCGCGTCGCCCCCGAGCTCGGCACGACCCTGCAGCAGGTGTTCGGCATGGCGGAGGGACTCATCAACATGACGAGGATCGACGATCCCGAGGAGGCGATCGTCTCGACCCAGGGCCGACCGGTCTCCGAGGGCGACGAGATCCGGGTCGTCGATTCCGAAGGCGTCGACGTCGCAGACGGCGTTCCCGGTCTGATCCTCACGCGCGGCCCATACACCCCCTGCGGATACTTCCGAGCACCCGAGCACAACGCCAGAGCGTTCACGGAGGGCTGGTACGGGTCGGGCGACGTCGTCGTGCGTCGACCAGATGGAAACCTCGTCGTCCATGGCCGCGAGAAGGACCTCATCAACCGCGGCGGCGAGAAGATCTCCGCCGAGGAGGTCGAGAGCATCGTGTACGGCATCGAGCATGTCGACCTCGTCGCGGCGGTGAGCATGCCGGACCCCGTGCTCGGCGAGCGGCTCTGCCTGTACGTCACGATCGAGGGCTCCGGAGACCTGACCCTCGAAGATGTCCGCGCCCACATGGAGGACCATGGTGTGGCGGCCTTCAAGCTGCCCGACCGACTCGTCCTCGTGCCCGAGATGCCACTGACGAAGGTCGGCAAGATCGACAAGCGCGCGTTGCGGGAGGATGTCGCGGCGCGGTTGGCGATGTCCTGACATCCACGAGGAGGATCTCCCGACCATGCCCATGAAACCCCGCGCGCTCATCCTCGACCTCTTCGGCGACTACCTGCGCTACGCGCCGGAGGTGCGAGCAGGTGCCCTCGGCCTCCTACTCGCCGAGTTCGGTGTCGAGCCGGCGACGGCGCGCGTCACGTTGTCCCGGCTGCGTCAGGAGGGATGGTTCTCGACACGGCGCTCCGGGCGGGAGACCTACTACCGGGCGACGCCGATGCTGCTCGACATCCTCGACGAGGGACGGTCGCGCATCTTCGCGCCCTATCCCACGGGGTGGGACGGCACCTGGACGACGGTCGTCTTCCAGCTGGCCGATTCCGATCGCGCGGCACGGGAGGGCATGAGGAAGACCCTCTCGTGGCTCGGCTTCGCCCCACTGGCCGGCACGACCTGGATCTCGCCGAGAGGTTCGTCGGGCGTCGGAGAGGAGCTGCGTCGCGATCTCCCCGGCGTGCAGGTCGATGTCTTCGTCTCCCGGACCGATGATCCTGCCGCGGACCGGGAGCTCCTCCGGCGATGCTGGGATCTCGACGCGCTCGCCGCGGTTTACCGGGCGTTCCTCGACGAGCACCGGGATACCGCACGCAGCGCGGGGGCGATGGCAGGACCGGACGCGCTCCGCGCGCGCATCGAGCTCACCGCGCGCTATCGCCGGTTCCCGCTCCAGGATCCCGGCATCCCCTCCGTGCTGAGACCAGTCGACTGGCCAGGCGCGGACGCGCACGCGCTGTTCCACTCCACGCACGATGCGCTGGAGGCCGCTGCGACGGAGTTCGTCGAGACCGTCGTCGGCGTCCGCATCGGCGCGCAGTTCACCTCCGCAAACATGTAACAGACAAGCGCGCCTGGACGTGCTACCGTTACATCACCTCGCGAAGACCGCAGGTGATCCATCTGTCAAAGACGACGAAGGAAGACCCGTGAACACTCACCTCATCATCGACAATGAGACCCGCGACGCACGAGAGGGCCGGATCTTCGCCCGCCGGAATCCGCTCACGGGGGCAGTCGTCTCCGAAGGCGCCGCAGCGAGCGTCGAGGACGCCCTCGACGCGGTCGAGTCCGCGGCGAGCGCCTTCCCGGCATGGTCGACGACCGGCCCGTCGGAACGTCGCAACATCATGCTCAAAGCCGCGGACATCATCGAGCGCCGTGCGGGCGAGTTCATCGAGGCCATGATGGCGGAGGTCGGCGCAGCGCAGCTGTGGGCCGGCTTCAACGTCTTCCTCACATCGCAGCTGCTGCGCGAGGCCGCGGGGCTCGCGACGCAGATCCAGGGCGAGACCATCCCCACCGACAAGCCGGGCACGCTGTCGATGACGTTCCGTCAGCCGGCGGGCGTCGTCCTGAGCATGGCGCCCTGGAACGGCGCGGGAGTGCTGGCGGCGCGGGCGATCGCCTACCCCATCGTCTGCGGCAACACCGTGGTCTTCCGCGCGTCGGAGACGAGCCCCCGGACGCACGCGATCATCGCCGAGGTCATGCACGAGGCGGGCCTGCCCGCGGGAGTGCTGAACTTCCTCACGAACGCCCCGGAGGATGCCGACCGCGTCGTCGAGGCGATCATCGCGCACCCGTCGGTGCGCCGGGTGAACTTCACCGGGTCGACCGCCGTGGGCCGGATCATCGCCGAGAAGGCGGCGCGCCACCTCACGCCGGTGCTCCTCGAACTCGGCGGGAAGGCACCGCTGGTCGTGCTGGACGACGCCGACATCGACGGCGCCGTCAACGCCGCCGTGTTCGGGTCGTTCATGTACCAGGGGCAGATCTGCATGTCGACGGAGCGCTTCGTCGTCGACGAGTCCGTCGCAGACGAGTTCGTCGAGAAGTTCGTCGCGCGTACGCGCACGCTGCCGTCGGGAGACCCGCTGACCGATCCCAACTGCATCGTCGGACCGATGATCCGCCCCGAGTCCGGGGACAGGATCAACGGCCTCATCGACGACGCGGTGGCGAAGGGCGCGTCCGTCGTGGTCGGCGGACCCGCGGCCGGAGCAGCGATGGACGCGACGATCATCGATCACGTCACGCCCGAGATGAGCATCTACGATCAGGAGACCTTCGGGCCGATCACGACGATCGTGCGTGTCTCCGGCCTGGACGAAGCCATCCGCGTGGCCAACGACACCGAGTACGGCCTTGCGGCCGCCGTATTCGGACGCGACACCAGCCGCGCGATCCAAGCGGCGCTGCGCATCGACGCCGGGCATGTGCACGTCAACGGCGCGACGGTGCAGAACGAGGCGCAGGCGCCGTACGGCGGGGTGAAGGCGAGCGGATACGGACGTTTCGACGGCCGGGCGGTGATCAACGAGTTCACGGATCTCAAGTGGATCACGGTGGAGCCGGCCGACCAGCAGTACCCGTTCTGACGCCGCCTCTGAGACGGAGGACCATCTATGCAGATCACCGCCGCTGTCGCCAGGAATCCCGGCGAGGAGCTCGCCATCGAGTCGATCGACCTCGACGACATCCGCCATGACGAGGTGCGCGTCCGAATGGTCGCGACCGGCGTCTGCCACACTGACGCGATCGTCCGCGACCAGGTGTACCCGACTCCGCTGCCCGCGGTGCTCGGACACGAGGGCGCCGGGATCGTCGACGCGGTCGGATCGTCGATCACGACGGTGCGACCGGGCGATCACGTGCTCCTCGCCGCCGCGTACTGCGGGCACTGCGGTCGCTGCCGTGCGGGCCAGATGGCCTACTGCGAGAACCTCTTCGCTCAGGACTTCGGTGGACGCCGCGCGGACGGCAGCACGGCTCTGAGCAAGGATGGCGAGGTCATCTCGTCGCACTTCTTCGGCCAGTCGTCCTTCGCCACGCATGCGAACGTCGTCGAGCAGAGCATCATCCGCGTCGACGACGACGTCCCCCTCGACGTCGTCGCGCCACTCGGGTGCGGCATCCAGACGGGCGCCGGAGCCGTGCTGAACGAGCTGGATCCCGAGATCGGCAGCACGCTGGTCGTCATCGGGACGGGCGCCGTCGGCTCCGGGGCGATCATGGCCGCGGTCGTCGCGGGCTGCCGTCATATCATCGCCGTCGACATCCACGCCTCGCGTCTCGCGCTGGCGCGCGAGCTCGGGGCGACGGACGTGATCGACACGACCTCCTCCGACCTCGGCGAGGAGATCATGAGGATCACGGGAGGGCGAGGCGCGGACTACATCGTGGACACGACCGCGCGTCCGGCGCTGCTGCGTTCCGCCGCAGACGCCCTCGGCATCCGCGGAACGCTCGCCCTCGTCGGCGCGGCCGCGCCGGGCACAGAGGCGACCTTCGAGATCGGAGCGTCGCTCGTGAAGGGGTGGACGTTCCAGACGATCGTCCAGGGCAGCTCGGTCCCGCAGGTGTTCATCCCGCAGCTCATCGGGCTCTGGCGTGAAGGGCGCTTCCCGCTCGACAAGCTCATCCGCACGTACCCCTTCATCGACATCAACACCGGATTCGCGGACTCCGCCTCCGGCGCGACGATCAAACCCGTCGTGGTCTACTGACGCGTCCGTGCGGAGTGGAGGCCGAGCCCGCTCCGCACGGACGACCCCTCTCGAAAGGAACTCACCGTGGAGCAGATGGACGGCACTGCCGACACTCCGGAGCTGGAGGCGCTCTACCGCGACTTCGCCGACAACAGTCTGGCACCGCTGTGGACCCAGCGGGACGACCTCATGCCGTTGACGCCGACTCCCGTCGCCGTCCCGCATGTGTGGAGGTGGAAGACGCTCTTCGACATCGCCGAGCGGTCGGGCGAGCTCGTGCCGGTCGGGCGCGGCGGCGAACGGCGCGCGATCGGACTGACGAATCCCGGGCTCCCCGGGACCGCCTACGCGACGCCGACGCTGTGGTGCGCGATCCAGTACCTCGGAGGGTTCGAGACCGCCCCGGAGCACCGGCACAGCCAGAACGCCTTCCGGTTCGTCGTCGAAGGCGAAGGAGTGTGGACCGTCGTCAACGGCGATCCCGTGGCGATGCGCCGCGGCGATTTGCTCCTCACACCGGGCTGGAACTTCCACGGTCACCACAACGACACGGCAGAACCGATGGCGTGGATCGACGGCCTCGACATCCCGTTCTCGAATTACACGGACGTCGGGTTCTTCGAGTTCGGCGCTGATCGTGTCACCGACGAGGCCTCGCCCGACACATCGCGCGCCGAGCGTCTCTGGGCCCATCCGGGCCTGCGCCCGCTCTCCGGTCTGGACCGGAAGACGAGCTCGCCCTTGTCGGCCTACCGCTGGGAGCACACAGACGCGGCGCTGCGGGAGCAGCTCGCCCTCGAGGACGAGGGCTACCCGGCGACGGTCGAGCAGGGGCACGCGGCCATTCGGTACACGAATCCCACGACCGGCGGCGACGTCATGCCGACCATCCGCTGCGAGTTCCATCGCGTGAGGGCCGGGTTCGCCACCTCCGCCCGACACGAGGTGGGTTCGTCGGTCTGGCAGGTCTTCGAAGGCGAAGGCGCCGTCGTCCTGAACGGGCGACGGCATCAGCTGACGCGTGGGGACATCTTCGTCGTCCCGAGCTGGGTCAGCTGGGAGCTGCAGGCAGAGACCGACTTCGACCTGTTCCGCTTCAACGACGGACCGATCATCGACCGCCTCGGGTTCGCCCGAACCTACACCCCCGGAAAGGACGCTGTCTGATGCGCCTCGCCACTCTCCGCCTTGAAGGCGCCACCCGCGCCGTCCGCATCGACGGAGACGTCGCCGTCGAGATCGACGGCGCCGCCGATGTCGGCGCGCTGCTCCGCGACACACGGTGGAAGGAACGATCGGCTTCGGCCCAGGGCCGCTCGCACGACATCGCCTCCCTCGAGGATGCACAGTGGGCGCCACCCGTCGTCTCCCCCGGCAAGATCGTGTGCGTCGGCCTGAATTACCGCAACCACATCCGCGAGATGGGGCGCGAGCTCCCGGAGTTCCCGACGCTCTTCGCGAAGTACCCTGAGGCGCTCATCGGCCCGTACGACGTCATCGAGCTGCCCGCGGCAGCAGCTGACGCGGTGGACTGGGAGGCCGAGCTGGGCATCGTCGTCGGCGCCGTCGCCCGGCGGGCCGGTGTCGAGCAGGCCGCGGCGGCCATCGCGGGATACACGGTCGTGAACGATGTCACGATGCGCGACTACCAGTACCGCACGCCGGAGTGGTTCCAGGGGAAGACCTTCGAAGCGACCACGCCGATCGGACCGGTCGTCGTCACGCCCGACGAGTACGAGCTGGGAACCGAGCTGTCGTGCGCCGTAGACGGCGAGACGGTTCAGAGCACGCGGACGGACGACCTCGTCTTCGGCCCTGCGCAGCTCGTCGCGTACATCTCCCAGATCTTCACCCTGCAGCCAGGTGACGTCATCGCCTCGGGAACCCCCGGCGGAGTGGGGCATGCGCGCACGCCGCGCCGCTACCTCCAGCCCGGCGCCGTGCTGACCACGTCGGTGGGGGGGATCGGGGAGCTGCGCAACGAGGTCACGGCCGAGAAGGCCTCCTGATGCCGGCGCGCACCGACAACGTCGACGACCCGGAGCTGGCCAGGGCCCTGCTCCTCATGCGTCGGGGCCAGGCGTACTTCGCGCGGAAGCTCTCCGAACTGCGCGACGACGACTTCGATGCCCCGTCGCTCCTCCCCGGATGGACTCGGAGGCACCTCGTCGCCCACGTCGGCTTCAACGCGCGCGCGGTCGCCCGCCTCGTCGACTGGGCGGCGACCGGCGTCGAGAACCCGATGTACACGTCTGACCGCCAGCGGGCGGAGGAGATCGCCTTCGGCGCGACCCTTCCCGTCGAGGCGCTGCGCAATCTCGCCGCCCACGCCGCGGTCCACCTGAACGTCGAGTGGCGCGACCTCCCTGTCGATCGATGGACCACGCAGGTCAGGACCGCGCAGGGGCGCATCGTGCCGGTGAGCGAGACCGTGTGGATGCGGACCCGCGAGGTGTGGATCCACGCCGTCGACCTGGCGAACGGCGCTCGCGTCGCCGACTTCCCCGCGGAGCTCCACGACCGCCTGCTCGCCGACCTGATCGCCGTGTGGCGCCGAAAACGCGGCCCGGAGGATCGCGACATCGTCCTGAAGCCGACCGATCGCGCAGCGGTCTACCGGGTCCTCGAGGCATTCGACGACCCAATCCAGGTCAGCGGCACGGCGTCGGAGATCGTCGGCTGGGGGATCGGCCGCGAACCGCGCGGTGCGCGCGCGGCAGACGGGAGCGCTCTACCCGCGGCGCCGACCTGGCTGTGAAGACTCCGTGAGCGACGCTGGACGGAGCGGGCGGCGGCTCACGGCGAGCGGGAGAGCAGCCGGTCGAGGTACGCGTCGAGCGTCCCCCGGATGCTGATGGCCGACTCGTAGAGCGACTGGATCTGGATCCCGTCCCGGAGCGCCGCGAACCACTCCGCTTCGAGCGCGGGATCGGCCTGGCGAGGGAGTGATCCACTGCGGTGCAGTTCGTCGAAGAGGGGGGCGAGCTGCGCGCGTACGGAGAGATGGCGCTCTCGGAAGTACGCATGCGCGGGATGAGCGGGCGCTGTCGCCTCGCTGAACAGCACCGTGTACAGCGCCACCATCGGCGGCTCGGCGTCGTCGGAAGTGCGGCCGACGTAGTGCCGGAGGGCGTCCTCAGGCGCCATCGTCCGCTCCACGGGGGCGATGGCGATGCTCGCGTCGCGCTCGGCGAGGACCGCCGCCAGAAGCGAGGGCTTCGAAGGGTAATGGTGGAGAAGCGTCGATTTGGGGATCCCCGCCCTGTCGGCGACCGCCTGGATGGTGAGACCGTGGTAACCGCGGTCGGAGAGCTCGGCGCGCGCCGAATCCATCGCGCGCGCACGAAGGGCGTCTGCGGCCGGGTAACCGCGCGCCGCGGGCGAGGGATCGAGGGCGGTCGGTGACGGCGACGGTGACCGGCGCGGAGCGGCATCGCGTACGTCAGCCCCGAGCAGCGCCAGCCGATAGGCCAGCATCGGCGCCGCCCTGCCGGCCGGCGTGTAGCGCGCGTGGATCTGGAGACCGTCCCACGCCGCGAGGAGCCGCACCGCTTCGCCGGATGCATCGTCGATGGCGAGCGTCGCGAGGGCCGCCGCCGTGCGCTTCCGAGCGTCCCGATATCGCTCGCGGAAGAAGTCGTGGGCAGGGTGCGATGGTGCGGTCGCGGTGCCCGAGAGGAAAGCGAACAGCGCCGAGCGACCGGGATTGCGTTCGCCGTGCTCGGCCAGAGCCACGAGGTGGAGCGGGTCCGCCGCATCTGCCTGCGCGACGCGCAGCCAGTCCTCGTCGGCGTCGAGGAACCGGCGCATCAGCGCGCTCAGAACGTCGTCGCCAGGTCGGTAGAGCCGGAGCATGCCCGCCGGCGAGAGGCCGATCGTCTTCGCCAGTCGACGCAGCGTGGTCGAGAGCGCACTCGCGGTCTCCGCCGACACGCAGGTGCAGCGCGTTCCCTCGAACGTCTACCCGTCGATCTACGACATCCGGCCGGTCGGTTGAGAAGACGGCTGCGCGGCCGCGCGCGGTCCGGCGTCAGGACTGATCCGTGCGCTGCCGCGCGGCCGAGGCGATTGAACACCGCGCTCCGTCGAAGAAGGCGTCGAGCGCGCCGCTTCTCGCGGTGTCGCCCCACGGGAGCGCCGCTCCGAACGCGACGTTCTCGTCGCGTAGAGGGTCGAGCCCGCCCAACTAGATGAGCGTCGAAGGGAGCCCGTGGAGGTCTGCCGCGAGCGGGGCGCCCGTGGATCGGACGGGCTCATCCCCGCCGGGACGTAGGACGCGATCGCGAGATCGTTCACGCTCCGGGTAGGGAAGTGAGTGTCGCCGAGCAGTCGCCATGATGCCGTGTCCACCCGATCGCAAGCGTGGCGTACATGAGCCACTGCGCCACGAGATCCGGGCCGTTCGCGTCGCGTGCCCGCAACGCGGCGCAGACCGCGATGTTGGCGCCCGCGCTGTCGCCGGCGATCGCCGGGAGCGATGCGTCGCCCCGAGCTGCGCCGCATGCTCGGCGAGCCAGACCAGTGCGTCGTACACATCGTCGACTGCTCTGGCCTGGCGCGAGAGCAGCAAGAGGTCGTCGTACCGCAACGTCTCGTCGGGACCATTCAACCGGAGACGGAAGTGGAGGAGAGACCGTCGCCCGGGCGACGGCGTGATTGCATGCTACTGAGGATCCGCTGTGCCGGTCCCCCGTGCGGAGGCTCGCGTGGTGCGGTCGAGAAACGCGATGAGCTCGTCGTTGAACTTCTCCGGCTCGTTCCAGTGCGGACAGTGCCCGCTCGCCTCGTAGACGCTGAGGTGCGCGTCCGGCATGGTCGCCGCCATCCATTCGAAGCCCCCGAGCGGGAAGGAGGGGGAATGCCGCCCGGTGACGAGGAGGGCGGGGATGTCGACGAGGGGGAGCACATCCCGCCAATCGGATGCGAAATGGTCGAAGACCAGCGCGCGGGGGAGCGTCGTGAAGTCGCCCATCCTCCCGCACGAGCCGAGCAGCTCCTCGACGTGCGCCGGCGCGGGCGGCTCGCGCTCGAACTCCGACCAGCCGGCCCTGCCGGCGATCTGGTCCTCGAGCAGCGGCCACGTCACATGCCGCACGCCCCACTCCCAGGATTCGTCGTTCACGATGCGCGGCGACTGGTCGATCGCGACGAGGGCGGACAGGCGGGCCGTGCCGCCCAGCCCGATCGCCGCGAGTGCCACGGACACGCCCATCGAGTGGCCCACGAGCGATACGTCGGCGAGCTCGAGTGCGGTGAGGAGCTCCATGAGGTCAGCGCCCAGGCGGGCGATGCTGTGGCCGTGCTCCGGTGAGTCCGAGTGTCCGTGGAACCGGTGTTCGACGGTGATCACCCGGTATCCCGCCGAGCGCAGAGCAGCGCTCTGCAGTGCCCAATGCCCTCGGTGGCAGAGCATCCCGTGCAGGAGGACGACAGGGCGGCCAGCTCCGACGTCCGCGAAAGCGATCCGCGCGCCATCGGATGTGGTGAAGTGCGTGTCCATGGGGACTCCGTGATCGTGAGGAGGGAAGAGCGCGCTGAGGGGCTCAGACCGCGGCGACGCCGACGGTGAGACCACCGCATACGTAGAGTGTCTGCCCGGTGATGAACCCCGCGTCATCGCCGAGGAAGAATGCGGCGGCGTTGGCCACGTCCTCCGGCTGTCCGACACGGCCGACCGGCACGCTCTCCACGATGGCCCGTGTCCGCGCGGAGTCCGCGGGGTTCGCGTGCAGGAAAAGCTCGGTCGCGATGGGGCCGGGGCCGATCGCGTTCACCGTCACACCGCGGGGGCCGAGCTCGAGCGCCCACACGCGGGTAAGGCCGATGAGTCCCGCCTTCGCGGCCGCGTACGCCGTGCGCAGCTCCTTGCCGAGTGCGGCACGGGAGGTCATGTTGACGATGCGACCGAAGCCGGCCTCTGCCATCCCGGGGAGCACCGCCTGCGTGCACTGGACGGCGGCGCGCAGGTTGAGCGCGAATGAGGCGTCCAGGACGTCGAGCGTCTGGTCCTCGAGCGGGCCGGGGAAGACGGCGCCGACGTTGTTGACGATCCTCGTGATCGGGCCGTCCTCGAGCGCAGCGGCGAGCGCGTCGGCCGTGCTCCGCTCGTCGGACAGATCGGCGATGAGCGACCGCCCGACGGGCGCCTCGTCACGGTCGATCACGACGACCCGCCAGCCTTCGGCCTCGCCGCGCTCGGCGATCGCCCGGCCGATCCCCGACGCGCCCCCCGTCACCAGCAGTCGACCGCTCATGGCTCCGTCACCCTTCTTCCGTCGTCATTGGCCCTGACATCACACCAGCACGGCATGATCGTGTCCAATACGAATCATGGCTAGATTCATCTGAGGCCGGACATAAAGGAGGCACGGTTGTGGAGATCCGCGATCTCGAGGCGTTCATCGCCGTGGCAGAGGAGCTCCATTTCGGGCGGGCGGCCGAGAGGCTGAGGATCTCGCAGCCTCCACTGAGCAGTCGCATCCGCCAGTTGGAGCGGGAGCTCGGACTCGAGCTGTTCGCGCGGAGCACCCGAGCGGTCGCGCTGACGGCCGCCGGAGCGCGCCTGCTCGGCTCCGCGCGTCAGGTGGTCGCCCAGGTGAGGAGCACCCGCGCCGTCGCGGAGGCGCTCAAGACCGGGGAGGACGGCGTCGTCAGGCTCGGGTTCGCCGGGGTGTCGAGCCATCGAGTGCTCCCCCTTCTCAGCCACGCGGTACGAGCGGCGCACCCCCGGATCGATCTCCAGCTGCGGTCCCAGACCTACGTGTACACCGCCGTCGAGCTGCTGAGGGAGGGTGAGATCGACCTCGCGTTCTCCCGCCTTCCCGCGCACCCCGATCTCGACTCCCGCGTCGTCGAGATCGAGCGGATCGTGTGCGCGATCCCCGAGCATCATCCGCTCGCGCATCACGAGGCGATCCGGATGGACGACCTGGCCGACGCCGACTTCGTGAGCCTTCCCGGCGACCAGGGATCGATCCTGCAGGCCACCATGCTCTCGCTCTGCATCGCCGCCGGCTTCCGGCCGCACGTCGTCCAGGAGGCCCCCGACTCCGCCACCGTGCTCGCGCTGGTCGCGGCCGGGGTCGGCGTGACGATCACGCTCAGCTCGGTCGCACCCGCGCGCGACCTCGGAATCGTCTACCGGGAGATCGACGACATCCGGCCGAGCCACATGTTCGCCACCCTCACCTGGCGGCGCGGTGATGACTCGCCGGCGCTCGCGCGTGTACTGGGGGTCTCCGAGATCGCGCTTCCGACGCCAGATATTTCTGGATTCGCAAATAATCCGTTTATCAAAAGTATTGGACGCGAATGAATATCTGCGCCTAGCGTCGGACCGACGGTGCGATCGCGCCGCACTCGATGGAGAGGCGAAAACATGGCACAGCGGACGGAGGCGGAGGTCGCGGCATTGGACGCGACGATCTACCGCAAGCTCACGAAGCGGATCATCCCGATTGTGATGCTCGGAATGTTCATCTCGTACATCGACCGAGCGAACCTCGGCGTGATCGCCGGTCCGCTGTCGCTCGACCTCGGATTGACGGCGGCGTCGTTCGGACTGGCCGCGGGATTCTTCTACATCGGATACCTCATCCTCGAGATCCCCTCGAACATGGCGCTAGCGAGGCTCGGAGCGCGCGTCTGGCTCGGGCGCATCATGATCACGTGGGGTGCCGTCACGGTGGCGATGGCGTTCATGCAGAACGAGATCAGCCTCTTCATCATGAGGTTCCTGCTGGGGGCGGCGGAGGCCGGCTACTCGCCGGGCGTGGCGCTCTTCCTCGCTCTGTGGTGCCCGCCGCGTCTACTGACCAAGGCGTACTCGATGCTCAACCTCGCCGTCCCCGTCGCCCTGTGCATCGGCTCGGTGCTCACCTCCAGCCTGCTCCTCCTGGATGGCATGCTCGGCGTCGCCGGATGGCGCTGGGTGTTCTTCATCGAAGGTCTCCCCGCGATCGCTCTCGCGATCTACATCTTCGTCAAGCTGCCCTCCAGCCCCTCCCAGGCGACGTGGCTGACCGACGAGGAGAAGTCCCACCTGTCGGCCACGGTCACGCAGTCGAGCGGAGCCGCGCACGAGCTCAAGCAGATCCCCGCCACGCTCAGGCGGCCATCCGTGTGGGTGTTCTCCGCCGCCTACTTCAGCATGCTGGCCGGCTTCTGGTCGATCACCTACTTCCTGCCCACGATCGTCGCCGAGGACTTCGGGCTGGACCCCGTCGCGTCGGGATTCCTCTCGGCGGTGCCGTGGGTTTTCTCCGCGATCGTCATGTTCGCCGTCCTGCGGAGCATCGCGAGGACCGGTGAGCGGAGGTGGCACCTGACCGGTCTCATGGCGGCCGCGGCCGTCGGACTGTTCACGGGCGTCGTCTCGGGAAACGCTGTGCTCTCGCTTGCAGGCATGAGCATCGCGGCCGCGGGATTCTTCGGAGTGCTGTCGACGTTCCAGGCCACCGTCGCCCAGGTCTATGCGGGCGCCCTGGCTGCCGTGTCCATCGCCTTCGTGAACTCCGTGGGCAACATCAGCGGCCTCGTCGGCCCGTACATCCTCGGCGCCGTCCGCGATGCGACCGGGTCGACCGACTCCGGGCTCCTGGTCATGTCCGGATTCTTCGCCCTGGCGGCTGTGTTGGTCTTCCTGGTCGTCGGCTGGGCCGATCGGCGGACGGGCGGACAGGGAGCGCGAACGCGCCCGCAGGCCTCGCGCACCCGAGACGCTCAGACCATCTGATCGATGACCGAACCGGAGCTGGACATGACCGCACAGACCTTCGTCGACACCGACGCGAACCTCGCCGGGCGCCGTGCACTGGACGATCGGATCGTCGCCGTCCGGGCGATTCCCTACGCGATCCCGTACGCGAAACCGCTCGCGTTCGCAAGCGGGTCGATCGACGTCGCCGACAACGTCCTCGTGCAGGTCATCACCGAATCCGGCGTCATCGGCACGGCAGAAGCCCCGCCGCGCCCCTACACCTACGGCGAGACCCAGGAGTCGATCGTCGCGGTCATCGGCAAGCTGTTCGCGCCGGCGGTGATCGGCAGGTCCGTCTTCGACCGGGAGGCGGTCCGCCGTGCGCTGGAGCGCACGGTCGGGAACCACACCGCGAAGGGCGCCATCGACATGGCGATGTGGGACGCGGCTGGACGACTGCTCGGCATGCCCGTGCACCGCATGCTCGGAGGATGGACAGATCGCCTTCGCGTGAGCCACATGCTCGGCTTCGACGCGCCGGCGCGCGTCGCCGATGAGGCGGTGCGCCTTCGCGCGTCCCTCGGGATCACGTCGTTCAAGATCAAGGTCGGGCGTCGGCCGATCGACGACGACGTCGCCGTGTGCCTCGCTCTGCGCGAGGCGCTCGGCCCGCAGGCGGAGCTGTATCTCGACGGCAACCGGGGCTGGACCGCGGCGGAGTCCGCCGAGGCGCTGCGCCGGCTGGCGGACGTCGGTCTCTCGCGCGTGGAGGAACTGTGCCCCGCAGACGACGTGCTCTCACGGCGCTGGCTGACCGCGCAGACGCGCGTGCCCTTCGTCGCAGACGAAAGCGCGCCCACACCGGCTGACGTCACCCGCGAGATCCTCTCCGGCGCCGCCACCGCAGTGAGCATCAAGACGGCGAGGACGGGGTTCTCGGACTCGCTCCGCATCGCGCACCTCGCGCAGGGCCTCGGCGTGGATGCCGTCATCGGCAACCAGATCGATGCGCACGCGGGAACAGTCTGCTCGCTCGTGTTCGGCGCCTCGCAGGAGACCACCTCCCGCAGCGCCGCCGAGCTCTCCAACTACCTCGACCTGTCCGACAGCCTCCTGACGGAGCCTCTCGTCATCTCGGACGGCGAGATGATCGTCCCTGTCCTGCCGGGTATCGGCTTCGACATCGACCCGGAGAAGCTCGGCCGGTACCGGGTCGACCGCTGACCACTGAAACGCGCATCGCGCACGACTGAAGGGAACACCATGGCGAAACTCCGCCTCCACCACGTCAACGTCACCTCCGACCGGATGTCGGTGCTCACCGACTTCTACAAGAACGCGCTCGGACTCGAACTGCTGCCGTCCCCTCCCATGATCGCGACCTCGGCAGCCGAGACCGACGACGGCGACGCAGCCTGGGAGGATGCGGCGAAGTTCTTCGACGCCGGCGACCCGAGCGAGCTCCAGATCCACGCCACCCAGCGGCAGCCCTATCTCGCCGCCCAGGAGGGGCACTCCGTCAACCCGCTGATCGGCGGCCACTTCGCCTTCCGCACAGACGACATCGAGGAGATCAAGGCGCGGCTCACCGAGCACGGCATCCCGTTCGACGACTGGGGGATCTGGTCGGTCGAGGGCTGGCACCAGATCTTCCTCACCGATCCGGCCGGCAACATGATCGAGATCCACCAGGTCACGGGCGACGCCGACGCATGACCGGCACCGAGGGCGACCCGGGCGCGCTGCCGACCTTCGCGCAGCTGAAGGAGCGCCCCGGGTCGCTCGGCGGCACGGCCTGGGGCGTCTTCGGCGAGGATGACGAGCTCGGCACGGTGAACCTGCTCACGCGAGAGCGCGTGCTGCGCGCGAGAGACTCGATCGTGCACGGCGACGTCTTCGCGCTCAATCTCCCCCTCGACGCCTTCGACCCGCCGCTCATCGCCCACCGCGGCAATCCGCGTCACGACGTCTTCGGCCTCAACCAGTTCCACAGGGACGACCGCATCGACGGCCTGTTCCCGCAGGCGTCGACGCAGATCGACGGACTCCGGCACTTCGCCCACCCCGACCACGGGTTCTACAACGGCGTGGCGGGGGACGAGATCCGCGCGGGAACAGCGCGTCTGGGTGTCCAGCATCTCGCGGAGCGGGGGATCGCCGGGCGGGGGGTCGTGCTCGACCTCGATGCCTACCGGAGTGCCGTCGGGCGCCCGATCGACGACGATACGAGTGAGCACATCCCCATCGCCGACGTCGAGAGCGCTCTCAGATGGCAGGGGACCGTCATCGAGGACGGCGACATCCTGCTTATCCGGACGGGCTGGCTGACACGAGCGCGCACGCGGCCCCGTCCTGCCGACGGGCGGATCCGGAGCGCTGGCCTCGCCGCGGCCGAGGAGACCGCGGCCTGGTTGTGGGACCGGCGGATCGCTGTCGTGGCCGCCGACAACATCGCGCTCG
Organism: Microbacterium sp. NPDC055683; assembly: GCF_053617895.1. Classification (NCBI taxonomy): domain Bacteria; kingdom Bacillati; phylum Actinomycetota; class Actinomycetes; order Micrococcales; family Microbacteriaceae; genus Microbacterium; species Microbacterium sp. NPDC055683. The sequence continues at coordinate 146,439 of NZ_JBSHGQ010000001.1, forward strand.
AGCCATGGCCCGCCGACCCGGCTCGCATGCCGACGGATGCCGAAGGCGACGGGCGGCTCGCGCCGTCGACGCATACGGGGATGCTGCACCGCACCCTCATCCCGCTGCTCGGCCTCGCCATCGGCGAGCTGTGGGACCTCGACGCACTTGCGGCCGCATGCGCACGACGCGGTCGATTCGACTGCTTCGTGACGGCGCAGCCGCTCAACATCACCGGCGGGGTCGGAAGCCCCGCCAACGCAATCGCGATCATCTGAGATCGCGCACACGGAAGGAGCGCCCGATGACGGACGCACAGGACGAGGTCGTCGTGATCACAGGGGGCGGATCGGGCATAGGCCTGGCCTGCGCAGAGCAGGCGGCGCGACGTGGTGCCCGCGTCGCGGTCCTGGACGTCAGCGCGGCAGCCGCCCATCAGGCGGTGGCCGGCCTGGAGGGCGGACCGCACATCGCCGTCGCGGCGAACGTCGCGGATCGCGCCGCGATGGAGACGGCCATCCAGACGGTTGCCGACGCGATCGGCCGTCCCACGGCCGTCGTCGCGGCCGCGGGCATCGTCTCGCGCACGGCGCTGCGAGACGTGCAGCCGGAGGAGTTCCGGCGTGTGCTGGCCGTGAACGTCGAGGGGATGCAGAACACGATCGCGGCGGCGGTGCCTCATCTCCAGAGCGCGGAGGGACGCGGTGCCATCGTGGCGCTCGGCAGCGTGGCGGCGCAGACGGGCGGCGGCCTCATGGGCAGCGGCGTGTACGCCATGTCGAAGGCCGCCGTGATCGGGATGATCCGGGGCTATGCGCGCGAGCTCGCTCCCTGGGGCATCCGGGCGAACGTCGTGGCGCCCGCCGCCACCGACACGCCGATGACGAAGGCCCTCAGCGACGACGAGCGCAGCCGCATCGCCGGGATGTCGTTGATCGGGCGCCTGAGCGATCCGCAGGAGATCGCCTCGACTGTGAGCTTCCTACTCGGCGCCGGGGCGGGGTCGATCACAGGGCAGGTGATCCAGCCGAACGGCGGCGTGCACTTCGGCTGACGGGGGCGTCGAAGCGGGGCCGCGGTCGCGCCACGGCCCCGCTCACCCGTCATTCGGAGTGCTGGTCTCGGATGAATCCGTCCAGGTCCTCGGCGTCGAGCGGGACGCCGGGGAACTCGACGAGCGTCTGGAGCGTGATGCCGAGGACGTTGATGCGGCCGGCCGGGTCTCCGAGGAGATCTCCGATGCGCCCGCGGAAGCCTCCGCGCCGTTCGGCGACGGAGGACAGCCGAGGGCCGATGACGGGGTGCGCGAGGAAGTCCCCGAGCGTGGAAGACAGGCTGAGCGGTATCTCCGCACCCTCGCCCTCGATCTCGATCGACTGCTCGAGCCGCAGATCGCGCGATGACGCGCCGACGAGCACGTCCAGTGCACCGCCGTCGAACGACCACGCGCCCGCGGCTCTGTTCCAGTGCGCCAGCCGGTCCTTGCGCACGGAGATCCGGACTCGGGTCTCCTCGCCTGCGGCGAGCTCGACCCGTCGCCATCCTCGGAGCTCGCGCGGGGGCGTGCGCACCCGCGCTCCGTGGTCGGTCACGTACAGCTGGACGACGTCGGACCCTCGACGCGCGCCGGTGTTCGCGATCGTGACCTCGGCGGTGAAGGCCAGGACGTCGTCGCGGTCATGGGGGGAGACGACGAGGTCGCGGTACTCGAACGCGGTGTACGACAGGCCGTGTCCGAAGGGGTGGTCGACGGCGATGCCGCGCGCCTCATACGACCGGTAGCCGACGAAGACGCCCTCTCCGTAGCCGACGGCGCCTCCCTCGCCGGGGAAGTCGAGGAATGCGGGGGTGTCCTCGAGACGGAGGGGGATGGTCTCCGTCAGCCGCCCGCCCGGGTCGACGTCGCCGAGGATCACGTCCGCGACGGCCTCGCCGTGCGCCTGACCCGTCAGCCAGAACTCGGCGATCGCGCCCACATGCTCCCGCCAGCCGGCCGTCGTGACCGCGGATCCGTTCGAGAGCACCACGGCCTTCTGCGCGGGGACCTCTCGGAGCGCCTCGATCAGTGCCCGCTGGTCGGCCGGGAGGTCGATCGACGTGCGATCCCTCCCCTCCGCCTCGTATGCGTCGGGGAGGCCGAGGAACAGTACGACGACGTCCGCGCGCCGTGCGACAGCCAGGGCCTCATCGATGACCGCGGGCGGGGAGTCACGGGCATCCAGGGAGTACCCGGGTGCGTACTCCACGACGCCCCCCCGTGCGCGGAGTCGTCCGGTGAGCTCGTCCAGCCCCGTGGAGACGCGGGTCGGATTCACATGCGAACTGCCCCCGCCCTGGTATCGCGGCTGCTCCGCCAGCGCCCCGATGATCGCGATGCGGGGCGTTCGGACGGGGTCGAGGGGCAGAGTGCCGTCGTTGGTGAGGAGCACCGCCGACCGCGCGGCGGCACGGCGCGCGAGCGCATGGTGCTCGTCGGCGTTGATCGGCTCTGCGGGAGCGTCGGTCTCCGTGCGGTCGGCGAGCAGACGCAGGCGCTCCACGACGCGTTCGACCTGCGCGGGGGCGAGCCTGCCGTCGGAGACGGCCTCGCGCACCCGAGGGTCCTCCGGACGGCCGGGCATCCGCAGGTCGAGTCCGGCTGCCACCGCCGCGACCGGATCGTGCACGCCACCCCAGTCGGAGACGACGACGCCGTCGTAGCCCCATTCCTCGCGGAGCACCGTCGTCAGCAGATGGGTGTTCTCCGAGGCGTGGACGCCATTGATCCTGTTGTAGGAGGACATGAGCGCCCAGGGGGTCGACTCCTCCAGAGCGATCTGGAAGGCACGGAGGTAGATCTCCCGCAACGGGCGCTCGTCGATCTCGGCGCTGACGCGGTGCCGGTCCGTCTCCTGGTTGTTCACGGCGAAGTGCTTCACGCAGGCCGCGACCCCCTGGCTCTGGAGCCCGCGCACCACGGCGCCGGCGAGCACTCCCGTCAGGAGCGGATCCTCGGAGAAGTACTCGAAGTTCCTGCCGCACAGGGGGCTGCGCTTGATGTTCATCCCCGGACCGAGCACGACGTCGACGCCGGCGGCACGTGCCTCGCGACCGAGTGCCGTGGCCACCTCCGTGACGAGGTCGGGGTCCCACGACGAGGCGAGCGTGACGGCGGGCGGGAAGCACGTCGCCGGGGCGCTGCGTTCGATGCCGAGGTGATCGGGGTTCTCATCGTCCTGCACCCGCAGTCCGTGCGGACCGTCCGCGAGCCGCAGTGCGCGCAGGCCGAACCGCGGCGCGGCGGTCGTCGTCCAGTAGTCCGCGCCGGTCGTGAGGGTCGCCGCGTCGTCGGCGATCGTGGGGGAGATGACCGTCATCGTGCTCCTCGGATGAACTGGATCAGCGCGGCACCGGCGAAGGCCAGGACGGCGGCGGTGAGATAGAGCGAGGTGTAGTTGCCGGGCGAGTCGCCGACGTTGATGGTGAGCAGGAGAGGCGCCAGCAGCGGAGCGACGGTCTGAGGGATGGTGCTGGAGAGGTTGAAGACGCCCATGCCCTTGCCGGCCGCCTTCTCGCCGTCGGGCAGGATTTCGGCGATCAGCGCGTAGTCGACGCCGAGGTAGAGGCCGTTTCCGAGACCGGCGATCGCGATCCCGATGAGGAACATCTCCACGCTGGTCGAGGTGGCCACGACGATCATCGCCACGGCGAACAGCAGGGAGGCTGCGATCACGAACGGCTTCCGTCGGCGCACGCGGTCGCTCAGCCAGCCGCCTGCGATGCTCGAGACGACGACGGCGATCGCGAGGATGAACATGGCGAGGGTGAGGACGGGCGCGACGCTCTCGGTCGTGTACCCCAGGTGGTCGATGAGGAAGTAGGTCTTGTACGTCGTGAGCAGGTAGAGCGAGATCCACGACAGGAACCGACCGGCCCAGGCGAAGCCGAAGTCGCGGTGGGTGAGCGGGTTGATCCAGAGGGCTCCGACGACGGTGCGCAGACGGACGGGCTCGACCTCGTCGCGGTTCCTACGCGCCTCCCGCAGAGTGAGGGCGAACGGGAGCACGAGCAGCACGCCGATGACGGTCGGCCAGAGGAACATCCCGGCTCCGTCCGTGCCGACGACCTGGATGAAGAAGGTGCCGGCGACGACACCCACCTGGCCTGTGACTCCCATGAACCCGGAGACACGGCCGCGCAACCGGGTCGGCACCCGCTCGGGGAGCACGGAGACGATGGCCGCGAGTGCGGCGTTGAAGGCGCACTGAGCCGCGGCCCATCCCACGGCGACCATGAGCACAGACGGGGCGAAGCCGATCGCGACGACGGCGATCGCGCCGAACAGCACGCCGAGGAGGATGAAGGGGCGGCGCTGCCCCCACCGCGACGTCGAGTGGTCGCTCAGGGCGCCGAATACCGGATTCGACACGAGCGCTGCCGCGGCGCCGGCAGCGGAGACGAGGGCGAAGGACCCCGCCTTCCCTTCCGGGTCGAGCTGTCCGACACGCAGGGAGATCGACACCGACGCGGGGGTCACGAGGGCGATGTACACCCCGATCATGGCTGCGATGTACTTCGCGACGAACCAGGTGCCGACGTGCTGTCCGGTGAGGCGGATGTTGCGGGTCGGCGAATCCTCTGGTGTGTCCGCGGCGGTCGTCGGCGACGGGGCTTCGAGCATCATCTACTCCGTTGTGAGATCCGGTGGGGCGGTCGAACAAACAGATAGGTCGACCGACCTGTAGAATAGAGGCGATGGTGTACGTCTGCAAATCCCGCTCAGGCGCCGATCTGCGCCAGTCTGCCTCTCACCATCTCTGCGATCAGGGCGAAGCCCCCCACCAGGTCCACCCGAGGGTCCCTGATCCACTGCATCTGCAGTCCGTCGGATGCCGCGAGAAGTGTCGCGACGAGCGTCTCGATCGCGTCCCGCGACGCGTCGTCGTCGAGCCCCTTGGCGTGCATGATCGCCTGTGTGAATCCGCGACGCAGACGGTCGTACCGCTTGGCGAAGTAGTCGTAGGCGGGGTGCCCCGCGGTGAGAGACTCGCCCATCGCCACCGAGAAGAACCTCACGAGCTCGGGCGCGTCGAGATTCTCCCGCACCGCGTCGACCATCAGCTCGACGAAATCGACACGGCCCGCTGCCGCGCCGTCGATGTCCCCGCGCACCCCGTCGACGGCACGGTAGTGGGCGTCGAGGGCGGCCATGAGGAGGGCTTCCTTGCTTCCGAAATGATGGTGCAGCGCCGACTGGACGACACCGGCGCGCGCCGCGATCTGCTGGAGCGACGTCCCGCGATATCCCTGCTCGCCGAACAGGACGGTCGCCGCGTCGACCGCCGCCTCCCGCGTCTGCTCGCCTCGTTGCGCCATCCGCTCCGCGCGTGGTGACATTCCGCGTCCCCGTTCCCTCGTGAACCAGATCCCATTATCGACGCCCGGCGTCGCCTCCCCCGGCAGGAGCCCATCGTGACGAGTCAGATCGGCGGACTCCTAACCGGCTACGGCGCCGTCGCGGCGATCCTCTTCCTTGGCTACGCCTGCCGACGCTGGGGACTGCTCCCGGACGGCGCGGAGCGCACGCTGAACACGCTCACCCTCACGGTGACGACACCCTGCCTGTACATCGCGATCCTGGGCGGCTCCGATCGGTCGGTCCTGCTCTCGCCGTTCGCGCTCGCCTCGCTGCTGTCGCTCATCGTGGCCGCGACGGTCGTCCTGCTCATCGTGCTCGTCGTGCGGCGACGTCTGCGTATGCGTGTGCGCGAGACGGCCATGATCGTCGGCACGAGCGTGTACACGAACGTCGGCAACATCGGCATCCCCATCGCCGTCAGCGTGCTGGGGTCGACAGATCGGATCGCGCCGATGATCCTCCTGCAGGTGCTCGTCGTGACACCGGTCCTGCTCATGGTGCTCGAGACGACGAGCGCCGTGCCCGGTCCGCGCTGGCGCGCCCTCGCGCGCCCCTTCGCGAATCCCATCATCGTCGCCGCCGTCGTGGGCGGTGTGCTCCTGGCCGCTGACGCAGACGTGCCCTCTCCTGTGCTCGCACCCTTCGAGATGGTCGGGGACGCCGCCGTGCCGATCATGCTGATCGCCTTCGGCATGTCGCTCGCCGAGCCGGGCTCCGCGCCCGGCGACGCCGGCGGGGGGTCTGCCGTCTGGCTGGCGGCCTTCGGCAAGCTGGTGATCCTGCCGGCCGTGTCGCTCTCCATCGGGCTCGCGTTCGGCGTGGGCGGCGACGACCTGCTCGCGCTCGTCCTCATCGCCGCGCTGCCGACCGCGCAGAACATCTACGTGATCGCGCGCGCGCACGGCGTCCTGCCCTCACGGGTGCGCGCGATCGTGCTGGCGACGACCGTCGCATCGCTGCCCGTCGCGCTCGCGGCGGTCATCCTGCTCACCTGAGCGCGTTCCACGTGGCCGAGCCGCAGTCAGGAGCCGACGATCCTGCCAGCGGAACCCGCTTCCCCACCCGACGGATGCCGGTGATTCCGGGCCGCAGAGGGCACCCGAAGGCGGGCCATCCGGCGTAACTTCGAGGTTACGCGGCAGTGACGGTCCGGCAACCGCCGCCGCCTCTAATGGAGGCATGCACCCGACCATGGCGACGTTCCATCCGCGCACCGAGCGACGGCTCGCGGCCGCTGGCCGCGTGCACGACCTGCTGCGTTCCGCGATCATGCACGGAGAGATCCCGTCAGGTGTGCTTCCGTCGGAGAACGAGCTCATGTCCTCCTTCTCCGCCAGCAGGCAGGTCATCCGCGGCGCCTTGGACCTCCTCCGCGCCGAGGGGCTGGTGCGACGGCTGCAGGGCGCCGGAACGCTGGTCACGTCGCTCCGCATCACGCACGACTTCGACTTCCTCCACGGGCCTGATCAGCAGGTCGAGCACAGACTGCTCTCCGTGAGCGAGGAGGCCGCCCCGCCGAGCGTCGCGCGCAAGCTCGCGATCGCCCCCGATGCCACATGCGGCATCGTCGAGACGGTCACACTCCTCGACGGGGCGCCGCTCCACATCACGACGGCCTACGTCCTGGCGTCGTTCCTTCCGGAGCTCGAGCGGTTCCAGGCGCATGACGAATGGTTCGGGCTGTATGCGGCGGCGAGGATCGAGATCGGTACAACGGATCACGCGATCGAAGCGTCGGTCGCCGACCCGTTCAGCGCATCCCTGCTCGAGGTCGACACCGGTCATCCCCTCCTCGTCCTCGAACGTCTCGTGAGAGACATCGACGGCCATCCGCTCGAATACGCGTTCACTCGGATCCGCGGCGATCGTCTGACCCTGCGCCAGCGCCACAGCCGACGCGAGCCGACGACCCCCGCGGAGTAATCCGCCACTGCTCGCACGCCGCCCCTCCGGCGGCGCGATCCACCGTGCCTGCAGGCGCAGAGAAGGAAGCACATGTCCCCCAGTACACTTGACCGGCCGACGGACGCTCAGCCGCCGACTGCCACCATGCGCGCCGTTGTCGTGCGCGGATCCGGTGCCGCCGACGCGCTCGCTCCCGAACGCGCGGCCGTTCCGACCCCTCGAGCAGGACAGATGCTCGTGCGCGTCCTCGCCACGACGGTCATCTCGTCCGAGATCGCCACGCGTGCCGGCGTCTCCACCGCCGCCCTGCCCCTGACCCTCGGCAACGACTTCGTCGGGATCGTCGTCACGGCGCCCACATCCCCCGAGGCGATCGGACGACGTGTCGTCGGGGCCTACGGCGGATACGGCTACACCCGCGACGGCGCGTGGGCGGAGTACCTGGTCGTCGACGAGGGTGATGCGTTCGCCGTCGACACGGAGCTCGACACGGTCGCACTCGCGGCGATCCCCGGATCCTTCACGGCGGCATCCGGAAGCCTGCGCAGCCTGGGCGATCTGGACGGCCGCACGCTCCTCATCCGTGGTGGAACCTCCGGAGTCGGGCTGGCGGCGACGACGCTCGCGCTCGCTGCCGGTGCCCGGGTGATCGCCACGACACGTGATCCGGGCAAGGCGGAGCGCTTGCGGGAGCACGGAGCCCACGCGGTGGTGATCGACGACGGCGACCTTGCCGCGGGGGTGCGCCAACTCATCCCGGGCGGAGCGGATCTCGCGCTCGACCTGCTGGGCGTCGATTCCGTGCGCGAGACGATGAGATGCGTCCGCCCGTACGGGATCGTCTGCCTCACAGGCCTGCTGCGGGATCAGGCCCAATCCATCCGGTCGGGGATCAAGGAGGACCGCGCGGTTCCTGGCTTCCCGCATCCGATGGAGCTCATCCCGCCGACCGTGCGGCTCACCGTCGGCGGCGTCGACGGCACGGCTCGCACTCCGCAGCTCGTGCAGGCGTGGGCAGAGGGCGTCGAGCAAGGCCGCTTGCGGATGCCGGTCGACTCCGTCTTCACTCTCGACACGATCGCCGATGCGCATCGGCGTCGTGCCGACCCCGCCGCGTTCGGGAAGGTCGTCGTGCTCGTCGCCGACGACGCCGCACCAACGACCACCGCGACACACGAGAACTGAGAGTCCATGATGAACATCCACACCATCCGGATCGCCGGCGCGACCGCGGCGTGCGCTGCCGCACTGCTCGCAACGGCCGGCTGCAGCCAGCTCGGCCAGGGCGGGTCTGCGACCGGCGGACGAGCCGGCGATCCGCTCGCCGGCCTCGACGGCGACCCGATCAAGGTCATGACGATCGGCAACTGGACCCAGCCCCAGCTCGGCACCTCGAACCCGGAATTCCCTGCCGGCGCACAAGCCGCAGCGGCGGCGATCAACGCCGAAGGCGGCATCGACGGACGCCCCATCGAGGTGATGGTGTGCAGCGACGAGCTGAGCGTCGACACCGCCCGCCAATGCGCTCGCGATGCCGTCGAGGAGGGAGTCGTTGCCGTGGTTGGCCTGCAGACGACGAACGAGACGACGATCCTGCCGATCCTGGAATCCGCCGGCATCCCCGCTGTGGGGGTGTACCCCTTCACGGAGGTGGCGCTGACGAGCCCCATGTCGTTCCCCGACGTGTCGGGCTTCGTCGGCCAGACGATCGGCATGGGCCTGCAGCTCGCCAGGTCGGGTGCGGAGGAGGTCGCCGCGCTGGTCCCCGGTGGGCTCGGCGGTATCGGCACGGAGGTGGGTGACGCGGTCCAGACCGGAGCGGAATCCGCGGGGGCGTCGTACTCCGGTCTCGTGCAGATCCCCGCGAAGTCGGCCGACCCGGGTCCCTCTGTCGCCTCCGCCACCCAGGGGGGCGCGTCGGTCGCCGGCTTCGCGACGGACCAGACGGCGCTCATCAACACCATGCGCTCGCTCTCGCCCGAATCCCTGCTCTCGACGTTCCCCTTCAACCTCACGGATGCGGTGCTCGCCAGCGCCGGACCGGCTGCGGAGGGCGTGCTCGCCGTCGACGGACTCGTTCCTCCCACCGCGCAGACCCCGGGGACGGCCCAGTACCTCGACGAACTCAACGCGTACGACGCATCCCTGCCGGCTTCGACGACGGGGCTGCACGAGTGGCTCGCGATGTCGACCTTCGCCCAGGTGGCCGCAGATCTCGACACGATCGATCCCGCGGGCGTGATCGCCGCCATGGAGGCGGCCGAGGATCTCGACATGGGAGGGATCGTCCCGCCGTATACGACCGAGTCGACGAGCGAGCGCTACCCGCGCATGTTCAACCCCACGATCGTGTATCAGGAGGTCGTCGACGGTCGTATCGTGCTCCAGGACGAGGACGGGGACCCGTTCGTCTTGATCGCCGATCTCCTCGGCTGAGGCGGCCGCGCATGGACGAACTGCTGAGATTCGCGCTTCTGGGTATCGGCGTCGGTGCCGTCTACGGGCTGACCGCGCAGGGGCTCGTGCTCATCTTCCTCGGGAGCCGAGTGATCAACTTCTCCCAAGGGTCGATCGCCCTCGTCGCCGCCTATGCATACGTCGAGAGCGCGAGCGCGGGCATCCCCGCCTGGCTCGCCGCCATCCTCGCCGTGATCGCGGCGACCGGCTGCGGTGCGCTGATCGAGCTGCTCATCATGCGACGGATGCGCGATGCGTCCAGCATCACCCGGCTCGTCGCGACCATCGCGGTGCTGACCGTCGTCCAATCGGCGGCGGCACTCATCTACGGCGACACCACGCAGTTCGCGCCGAGCCTGCTTCCCACCTCCGTCATCGATCTCGGCGGCGGGCTCGTCATCGGCGCGGATCGCCTCGTCGTCCTCGGAGCGGGCATCGGCGTCACGATCCTCCTGGCGGTGCTGATGACGCGCACGCGCTGGGGGCTCGCGACGCTGGGGACGGCTGAGAACCCGTTCGCCGTCGAGGTCCTCGGGTGGCCGGCGCGCTCGCTCTCGCTTGCGAACTGGATGCTCGGCGCCCTCCTCGCGGGGATCGCCGGCGTGCTCGTCGCACCCATGAACGGCGTCAGTGTCGCAGGCATGGGGCAGATCGTGTACTGCGCGCTCGCCGCCGCGCTCATCGGTGGATTCCGCTCATTCGGGTGGGCGATGACGGGCGGACTCATCCTCGGTATCGCGCAGTCCGAGGCCGTCCTCATCCGGGGCGAGGTGGGCTGGTCCACGGCGATCCCGTTCATCATCATCGTCGTCGCCGTACTCGTCCGCGGAGACGTCGTCCGCGGGCGCGGGGGCGTCCGACAGAGGCTCTCGGCGGTCGGCTCGGGCAGGATCTCGCTGAAGGCGGCGATCGGGTCGGCGGCGATCGCCGGAGTCCTCTCGCTCCTGCTCGGCCACGCCGCGCTCGATGCGCTGAGCACGTCGCTCATCGTCGCCGTCCTGGCCCTGTCCGTCGTCGTCGCGACGGGCTATGCGGGCGAGCTCTCACTCGCCCAGTACGCCGTGGCCGGCACGGGGGCGCTCGCCGCCGCGCTGGTCGCGGACTCCGCGGGGATGCCGTTCCTCGTGTCGCTGCCTATCGGCGCGCTGGCCGGAACGGCGTGCGGCTCGGTGATAGGTCTGCTGTCGCTGCGTGTACGCGGAGATGTCGTCGCGATCATCACGGTCGGCCTGGCACTCGCCATCCAGGCACTCATCCTCGAGAACCCGCTCATCACGGGCGGCATCAGCGGGATCGCGGTGCCGGCGCCGACGGTGTTCGGCATCGCGATCGACGCCGTCGATCATCCGGAGCGGTTCACGATCTTCTGCGCCCTCGTGCTCGTCGTCGTCGCGGTGGTCGTCGCGAACCTCCGCCGCGGCGCCGCCGGTCGACGGCTGCTGGCGATGCGGTCGGGCGAGCGCGCGGCTGCGAGTCTCGGGGTCTCCGCAACGGGAGCACGTCTCTACGCCCTTGCAGTCGCGGGCGGTATCGCAGGGACGGCGGGAGCGCTCCTCGCCTTCCGGCAGCCTCGCCTCGTCTTCGACGCCTTCACGGTCGACGCCTCGCTGGCGCTGCTCGGGGCGGTCGTCCTCGGTGGAGTGGGCTACATCGCCGCCGGGATCGTTGGCGGCTTCACGGTGACGGGCGGGCTCGTCTACCACCTGATGGCGGGGAGCGGCTGGCAGCAGTGGCTTCCTCTCCTGCTTGGGCTCGCCTTGCTCGTGAACCTCGTGTTCGTCCCCGACGGCGTCATCCCCGCCAATGGCCGCTGGCTCGCGGCGATGCGCAGACGCCCGCGCAGCGATCCCGCGCGTGCGCGAATGGACCAGGGCGATCCCGGCGAAGCCGTCGCCACGGCGCGGGGTCGATCCCTCGTGGTGGACTCCGTGACGGTGGCCTTCGGCGGAGTCCGCGCTCTTGACGACGTCTCCCTCCGGCTGGACCCCGGTCGAGTGACGGGCCTGATCGGCCCGAACGGCGCGGGGAAGACGACGCTGATCGATTCCGTGACGGGGATGACCCGGACGTACACGGGAGCGGTTCACCTCGCGGGCACGCCCATCGACGGCCTCTCGGCCGCACGCCGCTCGCGGGCCGGGCTCGGGCGGACTCTCCAGGGGCTGGAGCTCTTCGAGGAGCTGACCGTCCGCGAGAACCTCCAGGTCGCATCCGACCCGCACGTCGCACGCCGCTATCTCACGGACCTCGTCCGCCCCGGCCGTGCGGTGCTGAGCGCAGGGGCGTGGACGGCCATCCGGAGATTCGATCTCGTCGACGATCTCGACCACAGGCCGGGGCAGCTCCCCTATGGCAGGAGGAGGCTCGTCGCCATCGCGCGATCGATCGCCGCGCAGCCCGACGTGCTGCTGATGGACGAGCCGGCGGCAGGGCTCTCCTCCCTCGAGCGCGAAGAGCTCGGAGACCTCATCCAGGAGATGGCGAAGGAGTGGAAGATGGCGATCCTGTTGGTCGAGCACGATGTGGATCTGGTCATGAGGGTGTGCGACGAGATCACCGTGCTCGACGGAGGCAGGGTCATCGCGCAGGGAACACCGGAGAGCGTGCGCGCGCATCGCGATGTCCGTCGCGCCTTCCTCGGAGAGGAGATGGTGTCGTGACGTCGTCTTCCGCGGCGCCCGCCGGAGCGGTCCTCGCCGCAGAGGATCTCGTCGCCGGCTACGGCGTGGTGAGCGTGCTCGATGCGGTGTCCTTGCACGTCGCTCCGGGGGAGATCGTCGCGTTGCTCGGCCGCAACGGCGCAGGCAAGAGCACAACGCTCGGCGCGCTGTCCGGGATGATCCCGGCGCGGTCCGGGCGCGTGTTCCTCGGCGGTGTCGAACGTCGGGACGGCCCGGCGCAGCGCGCACGAGCGGGGCTGTCGTACGTCATCGAAGAGCGCGGGGTGCTGCTGAACCTCACGGCCGGCCAGAACCTCCTTCTCGGGCGGGGTGGTGTCGCCGAAGCCGTCTCCTACTTCCCCGAGATCCGCGCGCACCTGGGACGCCCCGCGGGCCTGCTCTCGGGCGGCCAGCAGCAGATGCTCGCCGTCGCGAGGGCGCTTGCGGGGAGACCGGTCGCTCTCATGGTCGACGAGCTGTCGCTCGGACTGGCTCCGCGGTTCGTCGAACGGCTGATGGACGGCCTGCGGCGCGCGCGCGACGAGGGAGTCGGCATCCTCCTCGTCGAGCAGCACGCGCGGAGCGCGCTGCGCGTCGCCGATCGCGCATACGTCTTGACGCGGGGGCAGGTCGCGCTCTCCGGACGTGCGAGCGACCTGCTCGATGACTTCGACGCGGTGGAGGCCGCCTACCTCGGCGGCGCATAGCGCGATGCTCAGGTGAGGACGACGAGCTTCCCCGCGGCGTGGCCGCTCTCCATGCGCTCGTGCGCGTCGACGATGGCTTCCAGTGGGTAGACGGTGTCGACGGGCACGGGAGCGCGTCCTGCCGCGACGTCGTCGAGGAATTCCTGTAGAACCCGCTGCGACAGGTTGCGCGACTCTCCACTGTACGCGGTCAGGCGCACGCCCTGGGGAATGACGTCGATGGGGTAGAAGTCGGGGATGCTCCACTGCTCGGAGAGCATTCCTGTGAAGCACACGACGCCCTGGGGGCGCACGGTGCGGAGAGTGTCGGGAAGCGTTGTCGCGCCGACGAGCTCGACGGCACCGTCGACTCCGTCCGGCACGATGCCGCGGACGGCATGTTCGATCCGACCGTCGTCGATGACGACGTGGGCGACCCCGATGCGCTCGAGTGCGGACGCCTTGCGCGGGCTGCGCGTCGTCGAGATGACGGTCGCGCCAACGCGCCCCGCCAGCACGGCGGCGGTCATGCCGACGGACGACGTCCCGCCGCGGATGAGGAGCGTCTGCCCTCGAGAGGTCTCGGTTCCGACGGTGATCGACCCGTACGCGGTCTGGAGCATCTCCGGGATGGCGCCGAGCACCTCCCAGGGGAGGTCGGAACGGAACGGGATGACCTGCTCGGCGGGGACGGAGGTGTACTCGGCGTAGCCGCCGTCGAAGGTCCGACCCATCCCGCCCATGAGCGTCATGACCTGATGGCCGCGGCTGAATGCCCCCGACGGGTCGTCGTCGACGATGCCGGCCGCTTCGATGCCGAGGATCCGCGGGAAGGTGACGGCATCGCCCGAGAGCCCCCGGCGGGTCATCAGCTCCGAGCGGTTCAGCCCGAAGGCCTTCACCCGGATGCGGACCCATCCTTCTCGCGACGACGGCACGGGGACATCCCGGATGCGGATCGCATCGGCCGCCCCCGGCGCATCCAGGACGGCGGCGCGCATGGTGTTCATCGGTTGTCCTCGTTCCTGTCGATCATGGTGCCGATCCACTCGCGCTGCGCTCGATTGTATGCGCGCGCGAGCTCCCGAATGCCGGCACGGTAGGGGTCGCCGCCGTCGGCATCGAAGAACGGCCGAGGCGAGGCGAGGAAGTCGAGGCGGCGTCGCAGCACGGCGTCCCGGTCGGCTCGATCGGGCAGCTGCGACAGGAAAGCAAGCACGACGAAGAAGCGGTCGCCGTCAGTGATGTCGTGACCGCTCGTCTCGCGGAGGCGGTGCTCGAGCTCCGAGCGACCCTGCGCGGTGAGCGTGAGCATCTGCCTCGACGCGCCGCCGGATCCTTCTTCTGCTCGGCGGACGATCAGACCGGCGGAGACCAGTCGTGTGATGGCGGGGTACAGCGCGCCGTCGCTGATCCGTCGCGCGTACCCGTGAAGCTGCTCCATCCGGCGTCGCAGCTCGTAGCCGTGGAGGGGTCCTTCGGAGAGGAACCCCAGCACCATCACCTCGATCATGATGTCAATCCTACCTCGATTCGAGGTATATCGGAACGAGGTAGTACGATGAGGCGTCCACACGGCACGGAAGGGCGGCCATGATCGAGTTCTCGCATGTCTCGAAGTCGTATCGCGGCGGCGTCGTCGCCGTCGAGGACTTCTCCCTCGCGATCGCCTCGCATCGCACGGTCGCGCTCGTCGGCTCATCGGGTTCGGGGAAGACGACCCTGCTGCGCATGGTCAATCGGATGACCGAGCCGACATCGGGACGCGTGCTCATCGACGGCGCCGACGTCCGCGAGCTCGACGCCGTCGCGCTGCGCCGCTCGATCGGCTACGTCCTTCAGGCCGGAGGACTTCTGCCCCATCGCACGGTCGCTGACAACATCGCCACCGTCCCGGTGCTCAACGGCGCCCGACGCTCAGGCGCGCGCCGGGCCGCCATCGGACTCCTCGAGCGTGTGGGCCTGGACGGGTCGTTCGCGAACAGGTATCCCTCCCAGCTGTCGGGCGGACAGCAGCAGCGGGTCGGCGTGGCCAGGGCGATCGCGGCGGATCCCCACATCCTTCTCATGGACGAGCCGTTCGGCGCGGTCGACCCGATCGTCCGGCGCGAGCTGCAGAACGAGCTGCTGCGGCTGCAGCGAGAGCTCGGGAAAACCATCGTGCTCGTGACGCACGACGTCGACGAGGCGTTCCGCGTCGCCGACGACGTGGTGATCCTGCGGGCGGGCGCGCGCGTCGCGCAGAAGGGCACACCGCAGGAGATCCTGACGCGCCCGGCCGACGACTTCGTCCGCGACTTCATCGGGGAAGGGCGGACGCTCCGCCTCGTCGACGTCGAGGGACGCACGCTCGTGGTCGACGCCGAGGGGCGCCCAGCCGGGGTGGTGCAGGAATGACCTGGCTCTCTCGGGCATGGCCGCACGTCCTCGAGCTCCTCGCGTCTCACGCGCTGCTGACGGCCCCGGCTGTTGTGCTGAGCATCGTCATCGCCGTCCCCATCGGCCTCCTCGCGCACCGTCGGCCGGCTCTCGGCAGCGTGGTGCTGGGCGGTGCGACGCTCATGTACGCGATCCCGTCCCTGCCCCTCGTCATCATGATCCCCGCGATCTTCGGCACGCCGCTTCGCTCCGGCGCCACGGTCGTCATCGCGCTCGTCTTCTACGGTGTCGCGTTGCTCGTCCGCTCGGCGGCCGATGCCTTCGCCGCCGTCGACGACGACACCCGGCGCGCGGCCGTGGCGATCGGCTTCGCAGGCCCGTCCGTGTTCTGGAAAGTCGACCTCCTCCGCGCCGTGCCGCTTCTCGTGGCGGGCGTGCGCGTCGTCAGCGTGAGCACTGTCGGCCTCGTCACCATCGGGGCGCTCATCGGAGTCCCCGGACTCGGCACGCTCTTCACCGACGGATTCCAGCGCGGCATCCTCGCGGAGGTGGTCACGGGCATGGTCGCCACGGTCGCGCTCGCGCTCTTCCTCGACGGGGTGTGGGTCGCCCTGGGGTGGGTCGCCGCGCCCTGGCACCGGCGCGATGCGGGCGGGGAGACGACGTGAACCTGCTCGGCGATGCGCTCGCGTGGCTCGCGGATCCCGCCCACTGGACGGGCACCAAAGGGATCGTCGCGCGTGCGCTGGAGCACGTCGGCGTCGCCGCACTCGTCCTCAGCATCGCCGCGGCTCTCGCGATCCCGGCGGGCGTCTTCGTCGGCCACACGGGGCGCGCCCGCGGTATCGTGACGGTCGTGTCCGGCGGGGTCCGGGCGATCCCGACCCTCGGGCTTCTGACGGTCCTCGCACTGTGGTTCGGGATCGGGCTGGAGGCGCCCATCGTCGCGCTCGTGGTGCTGGCCATCCCGTCACTGCTCGCGGGCGCCTACTCGGGGGTGGAGGCGGTCGACCGTGCGGTCGTCGACGCCGTGCGCGCTCTCGGTCACGACGTCACACAGGTCATCGCCATCGAAATGCGTCTCGCGGCACCGCTCATCCTGGGCGGAGTGCGCTCGGCAGCCCTCCAGGTGGTCGCCACCACGACCCTCGCGGCGTACATCGCCGATGTCGGCCTCGGCCGCTACCTCTTCAGCGGGCTCAAGTCCCGTCAATACGACGAGATGCTCGGTGGCGCCCTCGTCGTCACCGCGCTCGCTCTCGTGGTCGAGCTCCTCCTTGCCGCTGCGCAGTCCCGAGCTCGGCGCAGCGCCTCTCCCGTCCTCTCACAGAAGGAAGCATCATGAACCGAAACGCCCGTCTGCTCGCCCCGGCAGCTCTCCTGCTGTCCACAGCCGCGCTGCTCACCGGATGCGGATCCACCGACCCGATCGACGGCGATGCGGCCGCAGGCGCGCTCGTCATCGGCTCGCAGGACTACTACTCCAACGAGATCATCGCGGAGATCTACGCCCAGGCGCTCGAAGCGGAGGGCTACGAGGTCGATCGTCAGTTTCGCATCGGCCAGCGGGAGACCTACCTTCCCGAGATCGAGTCCGGCGCCATCGACCTGTTCCCCGAGTACACCGGCCCCCTCCTGCAGTACTGGGACGCCGACACCGAGGCGCGGCTCGCGGACGATGTCCTCGCCGAGCTGCTCAGGGCGGCTCCCGACGACCTCCGCATCCTCCAGGCGTCGCCGGCGACGGATCAGGACGCCTACACGGTGACGGCGGACTTCGCCGAGGAGTGGGGGCTGACCACGATCGCGGACCTCGCGAACGTGACCGTCCCTCTCACGCTCGGCGGCAACTCCGAGGGCGAGAGCAGGCCGAACGGCCCGGCCGCGCTGGCGTCTCGGTACGGCATCGACGTGGCGTTCACGCCCATCGAGGACGGCGGCGGCCCGCTCACAGTGAAGGCGCTCCAAGACGGCGACATCCAGCTCGCGATCATCTACACGGCCGATCCGTCGATCGACAAGAACGACCTCGTGTCGCTCGAGGACACCGACGGCCTCTTCACCGCCTCGCATGTCGTGCCCGTCGCGAGCGACAGGGTCGACGAGCGCGCCGTCGAGATCGTCGACGGGATCAGCGCCGACATGACTCCCGAGGATCTCATCGCGCTCAACGCCCGCAGCGTCGACGAGCAGCTGCCCGCTGCCGACATCGCCGCCCAGTGGCTGGCGGGCCGTGGCTGAGCGCATCCACGGCGATCCCGTCGGCGTCGTCGCCGTCGACGGGATCGTGGATGGCCGAGGAGTCATGCGGATCCGTCTCGATGCGCGACGCGAGAACGGGATCGAGGGGGTCGACTACGTCGACCAGCCGACCTTCCTCGTCCTGCCGGGGAACCTCGATCGAGGGGTAGTCGAGGTGGACATCCGCGCCTCCATCCGGGAGGGGGTCTCCGAGCTCTCGCGGGGATTCGCGGGCATCGCCTTCCATATCTCCGACGACCTCTCGCGGTTCGAGTGCGTCTACCTGCGACCCGCCAACGGTTCGAAGGAGCACCCGCCCGCGCCGCGCGACCGACGCGCCATCCAGTACTTCTCGTTCCCGCGCTGGCCGTTCGACAGGTTGCGCGACGAGCGGCCTGGGGAGTTCGAGCGCGCAGCGGACATCGGGCTGGACGTCTGGGTCCGGCTGCGCGTCGACATCTCCGACGACGAGGTGGTTGCGACCGTCGACGGGGAGGAGGTGCTTCGGGTGGCGCGACTCGACCCAGCGCCGGCGGGAGCCGTCGGGTTGTTCGTCGACATCGGTACCGAGGCGCTGTTCGCGGATCTGGAGATCTCGCACTCGAGGTGACCGGGGAGGGGCGCGGGGCGAGATCAGGCGTAGTCGAAGAATCCGCGCCCCGTCTTCCGGCCCAGTTCGCCCGCCGCGACCATGTCGCGTAGGATCTGCGGTGGCTCGAAGCGGTCGCCGAGCTCGGCGTGCAGGTGCTCGCAGATGCCCAGGCGGACGTCGAGCCCGACGAGGTCGGAGGTGCGCAGCGGGCCCGCGGCGTGGCGGTAGCCGAGCTCCATCGCAGTGTCGATGTCGTGCGCGGATGCCACCCCCTCCTCGACCATCCGCATCGCCTCGAGGGCGAGCGCGTTCCCTAGGCGGGAGCTGGCGAACCCGGGCGAGTCCCGGACGACGATCGCGGTCTTCCCGATAGCCGAGACCCATCCCGTCGCGGCGTCGACCATCTCGGCCGAGGTCGTCGAACTCGCCACGATCTCGACGAGCGTCGACGGCGGGACGGGGTTGAAGAAGTGCAGACCGCAGAACCTGGCCGGACGTCGCAGGCCTTGCGAGAGCCGGGTCACGGGCAGCGACGAGGTGTTGGTCGTCAGCCACGCGTCCTCGCGGATGACGTCCTCGGCTCGTCCGAGAGCCTCCACCTTCAGCGCGATCACCTCGGGGACGGCCTCGACGACGAGATCGGATGGGCTGAGGGCGGCGTAGTCGGTGGCCACCTCGATCAGCGCGTGGAGCTGCGCCGGCTGGAGGTCGTCTCGGCGAGCGGCAGCCTTCGCGATGCCGTCGGCGAGACGCGCACGGGCGCCGTCGGCCGCGGAGCTGTCGCGCTCCACGACCGTCACGGCGGAGCCGGCCTGGGCGAACGCCTGCGCGATGCCCGCCCCCATCCTGCCGCCGCCGATCACTCCGACGTGTGCGGGCGCGTGAGTCATCTCGTCTCCTTCGATCGATGGACGCTCCGGTCAGAATCCCATGTGGACCTATGCGCGTCCAATACTTGATCGGCGCGTGACTGATGCGAACGAAGCATGAGACTCCGGGGGGATAGGTATTGGACGCGACGGCCTGCAGCACGTCACCCTGAGGGGGCACACCCGTAATGGAGCAGGAGCAGGCGATGAACGCGTACAGGACGATCAACCCGGCGACGGGGGAGACTCTCGAGCAGCACGAGCTGATCGACGATGCGGGCGTGGAGGGCCTGCTGACGAGGGCCCACGCGGCGTACGCGTCCTTCCGCGCGCTCCCGCTCCCGGAGCGGACGGGGATGCTGCGCCGGGCGGCGTCCCTGCATCGCGAGCGCAGAGAGGAGCTCGCGGAGATCCTCACCGTGGAGATGGGCAAGCCCATCTCCCAGGCGCGCGGCGAGGTCGATCTCGTGGCATCCATCTACGACTACTACGCGGACAGCGCCGGACGCTTCCTGGCCGACGAGCAGCTCGACATCGTCGGCGGGGGAGAAGCGCACGTGCGCACGGAGCCCATCGGCCCTCTCCTGGGGGTGATGCCCTGGAACTTCCCGTACTACCAGGTGGCCCGGTTCGCTGCGCCCAACCTCGCGCTGGGCAACACGATCATCCTCAAGCACGCGCGGAACTGCCCCCGCGCCGCACTCGCCATCGAGGGGCTGCTCCGCGACGCAGGCGTCCCGGAAGGGGCGTACGCCAACGCGTTCATCGACAGCAAGCAGGTGGCCGCCGTCGTCGCGGACGATCGCGTCCGCGGCGTCTCGCTGACGGGGTCGGAGAAGGCCGGCGCCGCGGTGGGAGAGATCGCAGGACGCCACATGAAGAAGTACGTCCTCGAGCTGGGAGGGTCGGACCCGTTCATCGTCCTGGAGGACGCCGACATCGATGCCGCCGTCGCCGCGGGGATCGTGGGAAGATTCGCCAACGGCGGACAGGCCTGCACCGCATCCAAGCGCTTCATCGTCGTCGACGCCGTGTACGAGGAGTTCACGCGGAAGTTCATCGCCGCGGTCGGGGAGATGGCGGTCGGCGACCCGATGGACGCCGCGACGTTCCTCGGGCCGCTCTCCTCGGCCGATGCGGGCGAGGAACTCGACGAGATCGTGCAGGACGCCGTGGAGAAGGGCGCGCAGCTGCACTCACCGTCGCACGCCGACCGCGAGGGGGCCTTCTACCCGCCGCGCGTGCTGACTGATGTCACGGAGCAGATGCGAGCGTTCGAGGAGGAGCTCTTCGGCCCCGTCGCCGTGGTCTATCGGGTGCCCTCTCCGCAGGCCGCGGTGGAACTCGCCAACCGCTCTCCCTTCGGACTCGCGAGCAGCGTGTTCACGACGAACGCGGCGCTGGCCGACTCGGTCGCGCGTGAGCTGGAGGCCGGGATGGTGTGGATCAACAGCACGAGCAAGAGCGCCCCTGACCTCCCCTTCGGCGGGGTCAAGCGCTCGGGCGTGGGGCGAGAGCTCGCGCGGTTCGGCATCGACGAGTTCGCGAACAAGAAACTGGTCCGGGTGCTCGCGCCGCTCGGCTGAACCGCCCCGTCTCGTGCGCCGTGGCGCCGGCGCCGGCGCCGGCGCTGGCGACGGGTGCGCGGAGCGCGAAGAGGGGCGCCGCGTGCGCGAACTGGTCCGCGGGACGGGCCAGTGGAAGGCTCAGGGCTGGGCGGCAAGGGCCTGGGTCCGGTGCTGCACCGGACCCAGGTCTTTGGGTGTTGAATGGTCGCGGTCGTGGTCGAATCAGGCGATGTCGTCATCGATCGCCATGGTGAGGGCATCGATGGTGAGGAATGTGGTGCTGCGAGAGCTCCGTCCTCCAGGTGTCCGTGGATGATCCCGATGACAGTGTCGTCGAGGCAGTTCGCTGTGCGGGACATTGGCTGGACGCAGCCGGCGCCGGTCGATAGCCGTCGCCGAGATGCGTGCTGATACTGGAGAACTCCTTGATCGGAGGGATGATCGGCGCATCGAGGCGGGGGTGGTGATAGGTCGATCGGGCAACCCCGGCGCCGAACGCGCCGCCTCGTCAAGAGAACGAAGCCCTCGTCGCAGAACAGACCCCCGAGAATTGGAACTGAATATCTCAGTCCAACTCCCGGGGGTCAAATTCCTCTACGGCGCCCGTCTTCGCGTTCGCGGGAGGTCGGTCAGACAGCCGTAGGCTGCCGGACGGGCTTGAGGGAGAAGCCCTCCAGGCCCTTCTCCTCGACGTCCGCCAGCACCTCGGAGTAGGCGCGGATGCCCGCCATGTAGAACAGCACGCTGTTCTTCTTGCCGGGGATGTTCGCGCCGAAGATCCACGAGTCGGTCTTGGGGAAGACGGTGCCGTCGGCGATCTCTTTGCACGTCGCCGACCAGTTGTCCTCGACGTCCTGCGTGGTCTCGACTGTCACGTTCATCTGCTCGGCGGTCTCGACCAGTCGCGTGATGAACTCCACCTGCACCTCGATGGACGGGACCAGGTTGGTGAACGGCCCGTTCGGGCCGAGCACCATGAAGAGGTTCGGGAAGCCCGTCGTGGCGATGCCGAGATAGCTCGTCGGCGCATCCTTCCAGTGCTCGTCGGCGCTGATGCCGCCGCGGCCGACGAGATCGATGCGGCGGTAGTTGCCGTCCACGGCGTCGAATCCGGTGGCGAAGACGAGCACATCCAGCTCGTGCACGACGCCGTCTGCGGTCTTCACACCCTCGGGCACGATCTCGACGATGGGGTTCTCCAGCAACGCCACGAGCTCGACGTTGTCCTGGTTGTAGACCTCGTAGTAGTTGTGGTTGCAGAGCGGACGCTTCGCGTACGGCTGCGTCGGGGTGAGCTTGCGGGCGGTCTCGGGATCGTCGACGATCTCTGCGATCTTCCGACGGATGAAGGCGGCGGCAGCCTCGTTGGAGGCCGGGTCGACGGCGAGGTCGTTGAACGTGCCGAACATGAAGTAGAAGCCGTTGCCCCGCTCCCAGGCCTCCTGGAAGACGCGCTCGCGCTCCGCCTCTGTCACGGTCGAGGCCGGGACCGTCGACTCCTCGAACCCGAACGCGACCTGCGAGCCGCGTACCTGCTTCCAGATCTCGTCGTACCGTTGCTTGTAGCCTTCGACCTCACCGGGCGTCACGGGACCGTTGCCGGACGGGACGCAGTACTGCGGATTGCGCTGGAACACCGTGAGGTGATCGGCGCGCTTGGAGGCGGCGACGATGAACTGCGTCCCCGTCGATCCGGTGCCGATCACGCCGACGCGCTTGCCCTCGAGCTCGAGGTCGTCCGGCCACTCGGCCGTATGGACGAGCCGACCGGCGAAGGTGTCGATCCCCGGGATGTCCGGGACGTTGACTGCAGCCAGGAGCCCGAGGGCCGTCACGACGTAACGCGCGGTGACGCTCTCGCCGTCCGCGGTGGTGAGCGTCCAGATGCTCGTCTCCTCGTCGAGCGCGATCCTCGTCACCTCGCTGTCGAGCTGGATGTCGCGTGCGAGGTCATGACGGCGGACCACCTCCTCGAGATAGGCGAGGATGTCGGGCTGGTCGATGTACTTCCGGCTCCACGTCCACTCCTGGAGGAGCTCCTTGTCGAACGAGTAGCGGTAGAAGGGGCTCTCGGTGTCCGACATTGCGCCGGGGTACTTGTTCCAGAACCAGGTTCCGCCGACTCCGGAGCCCTTTTCGAACAGGCGCACCGACAGCCCGAGCTCCTCGCGGAGCGTGTAGAGCTGGTAGAGGCCGGCGAATCCTGCGCCGACGACGACTGCGTCGTAGTCGGTCGCGATGTGCGGGGTGGTCATGGGCGACTCCTTCGTCATCTTCCGTCCCAAGATGAACCCACCCTCGCACCCACTTTGCAAGCTGCCAAATACCAAATACAGCATGGATTACAGCTCCGATTGCATCAATCGCGAGGTGTCGGCAGAACCTGCTCAGAGAGGTCGAGAACGGCCTGCATCGCGCGGTCGTCGCTGTCCGCCCGCCAGGCCATCCGGAGCTCGATGGGATCGACGGCGTCGCGCAACGGAAGAAAACGCAGATGGGGGTCCGCGATGCTGGGGATGACCGACGACAGCGTGAGGGAGCAGCCCACCTCGGCGGAGACGAGCGACATCAGCGTCCAGGTGTCCGACGCGTCCTGGACGATGTCGGCGGCGAATCCCGCGGTCTGGGTCATCTGGCGCAGGCGATCGTTGAGAACCGATCCGATCTCGGCGGGCAGCGTCACGAAGCGGTCGTTGCGCAGTTCGGAGATCGAGACGTCTGCCCGGTCGGCGAGGCGATGCGTCTCCGGAACGGCGATCACGAGGGATTCGACTGCGACCACGCGCGTGCGGACGGTGTCGGGTAGATGATCCCATCGTCCGAGGGCGACGTCGATGTCGCCGCGGGTGAGCAGCCGGAGGGCGCGCTGGGCGAAGTTCTGGCTCAGCAGCTCGAGGGTGATGCCGGGGTGCTGCTGGTTGACGGCGCGAGCGAGTCGGCCGACGAGGATGTTCGAGGAAGCCCCGGCGTACGCGAGTCGCACCCGTCCGATCTCGCCGACGCCGGCGGCCCTCGCTGTGGTGTGCATCCTCTCGAGCGCAGCGAGCACGTCGCGCGCCGGTTCGACGAGGGCGGTGCCGACGGAGGTGAGTGTCACCCTGCGTGTCGATCGCTCGAACAGGAGGGTGCCGAGCTCCCTCTCCAGCTGCTTGATGCTCCGACTCACGGGAGGCTGTGCCATGTGGAGTTTCTCGGCCGCCCGGCCGAAGTGGAGCTCCTCGGCCACGGCGAGGAAGGAGCGGATCTGGGGGATCTCCATGGCGTGATTATTGCACCGGAGCATCAATAGGTGGACCTTTGGGTATTGGACGGACATGAAATTGCCTGCGATGCTGGCCGCACGGTTCACAGAAGGTGATGCAATGACGATCTCCGCAGAACGCGGTCCACTCCGCGACCAGCCCCCGAGCGGCCCGTTCCAGGGCATCCTCATCGCCGACTTCGGGCGTGTGCTCGCCGGTCCGTACTGCACGATGCTGCTCGCCGATCTGGGAGCCACCGTGATCAAGGTCGAGAGCGCCGCCGGCGACGAGACGCGGAGCTGGACGCCTCCGTCGCGCGAAGGGGAATCGACCTACTACCTCTCGATCAACCGCAACAAGCACTCGATCGTCCTCGACCTCAAGGATCCCGACGATCTGCGTGTCGCGCGGGAGCTCGCCGCCCGCGCGGACGTCGTGACGGAGAACTTCAAGCCCGGCGGCATGGCGCGCTTCGGCCTCGACTACGCCTCGGTCGCGCGGATCAACCCCGGAGTCGTCTACGCCTCCATCACCGGATTCGGCTCCGCCGGCGGCGCGGCTCTGCCGGGCTACGATCTGCTCGTGCAGGCGATGTCGGGGATGATCACGCTGACAGGTCCCGAGCACGGCGAGGGCTACCGTTCCGGTGTCGCCGTGTTCGATGTCATGACCGGCCTGCATGCCGCTCTCGCGATCTCGAGCGCGCTGTTCCATCGCGAGCGAACAGGTGAGGGCCAGCACGTCGAGCTCAATCTCCTCTCCTCGGCGCTCTCGGGCCTGGTCAACCAGACGGGCGGCTTCGTGCTGAGCGGGAAGGTGCCGTCGCGGCTCGGGAACGACCATCCGAGCATCTACCCGTACGCGCCGTTCCCGACCGCTGAGGGGGAGCTGGTCCTCACGATCGGCAACGATGCCCAGTTCCGTGCACTGTGCCGTGCGCTCGAGCTCGAGGAGCTCGCCGCGGACGGACGGTTCGAGACCAACACCGCGCGCAGCGCGAACAGAGCTACTCTCCGTCCCCTCCTCGTCGATCGCCTCTCGACGCGCACGGCCGAGGAGTGGTTCGACCTCCTCTCGGCCTCCGGCCTCCCCTGCGCTCCCGTGCTCGACGTGGCGGGGGGCATCGCCTTCGCGGAGAGCATCGGCCTCGACCCCGTCGTCGTGGCGGGAGAGGGTGCGCGGGCCATGCCGGGCATCCGCAATCCGATCTCGTTCTCGCGCACCCCCGCCGACTACCGGCTGGGGCCGCCATCCCTCGGCCAGGACGGCGAGGCGATCCGAGCTTGGCTCGAAGGCACGACGTCCCACCTGTCCGACACGATGACCGAGGAAGGTCAGCCCGCATGACAACCACCGACGCCCTGCCGCCCGTCAACGTCGACTTCTACCACGTCGACGACTACCTGGGCGATGACGATCGCGCGCTCATCGCGAAGATCCGCGGCTTCGTCGCGGGCCACGTGCTGCCGAACATCAACGAGGCGTGGGAGCGCGCCGATTTCCCCTACCAGATCATCCCCGCGTTCGCCGAGCTCGGCATCGCCGGTACGGCGATCGAGGGATACGGGTGCCCCGGTCTCACCCGTCTGCAGACGGGGCTCGTGGCGATGGAGCTCTCACGCGGCGATGGTAGCGTCAACACGCTCAACGCCGTGCAATCGGGCCTGGCGATGGGGTCGATCTCGCTCCTCGGCAGCGAGGACCAGAAGCAGCGGTGGCTTCCCGAGCTCGCCTCGATGCGCAAGCTCGGCGCATTTGCGCTCACGGAACCCGATCACGGGTCTGACTCGGTCGCGCTCGAGACCTCGGCTTCGCGCGAGGGCGACCACTACGTGCTGGAGGGATCCAAGCGCTGGATCGGGCTGGGGCACGTCGCCGACGTCGTCATCATCTGGGCCCGCGACACCGCTGACGGCAAGGTCAAGGCGTTCGTCCTGGAGAAATCGGACGAGGGCTACCCGGCGGGATACCATGCGCGGGCGATCGAGGGGAAGATCGCCAAACGCGCGATCCAGCAGGCGCACATCGAGATCTCCGGTCTGCGGATCCCCGTCGAGAACCTGCTCGAGAAGTCCTCGTCGTTCCGTGACGTCGGTGCCATCCTCAACCGCACGCGCAGCACGGTCGCGTGGGAGGCACTGGGGCACGCCGTTGCGGCCTACGAGATCGCGGCGCGATACGTCCACGAGCGTGTGCAGTTCGGGAAGCCGATCGCCAGCTTTCAGCTCGTGCAGAACACCCTCGCCAACATGCTCGCCGACCTGACGGCGATGCAGCTGGTGTGCTTCCGCTCCGGCGCGCTTCAGAACGAAGGGCGGCTGACGAACGAGCAGGCTTCCCTCGCGAAGATGTTCACCAGCCGGAAGTCCCGGCAGCTCTGCCGCGATGCCCGCGACCTCCTCGGCGGGAACGGGCTGCTGCTCGAGAACCATGTCGCGCGGCATCTCACCGACATGGAGGTGGTCCACACGTACGAGGGCACCGACTTCATCCAGTCGCTCATCATCGGCCGGGAGATCACCGGGATCTCGGCGTTCGCCTGACCAACACCTCGAGGAAGAGAGAATCATGACACGCAACGACAACGGCAAGGTGGCCCTCGTCACGGGAGCAGGCCAGGGCATCGGGCAGGCGATCGCCGAACGCCTGCACGCGGATGGATTCCGGGTGGCGCTCGCCGACATCGACCCTGCGAAGACGGATGCCGTCGCGGCGGCGCTGGGCTGGGAGGAGGCGGGCGCGGTCAGCATGCACGTCGATGTCGCCGACCGCGACAGCGTGCACCAGGCCGTCGCGGCGGCGCGTTCCGCGCTCGGCGGATTCGATGTCATCGTGAACAACGCGGGCGTCGCGCCGCTATCCCCCATCGAGGACATCACGCCGGAGGCGGTGCAGCGGCTCTTCTCCATCAATGTGAACGGCGTGATCTGGGGCACGCAGGCGGCAGCCGCGGCCTTCCGTGAACTCGGACACGGCGGGAAGATCATCTCCGCCGCATCGCAGGCCGGCCATGTCGGCAATCCCGGGATCGCGCTGTACTCGGCGACGAAGTTCGCCGTGCGCGGCTTCACGCAGTCGGCAGCTCGCGATCTCGCGCAGTACGGGATCACGGTCAACACCTACGCGCCGGGCATCGTCCGCACCCCCATGATGACCGAGGTCGCCCGGAACACGGCGGACGCGGCTGGCCAGCCGGAGGCATGGGGGTGGGAGCAGTTCACCTCGGGCATCACGCTCGACCGCGTCTCCGAGCCGGGCGACGTCGCGAACGTGGTGTCGTTCCTCGCCGGCTCAGACTCCGATTACATCACGGGCCAGTCGATCCTCGTCGACGGTGGGATGGTGTTCAACTGATGGCGGCCCGCTCGCGAGGGGACCGCTCGTGAAGACCCTCGTGCTGCGTGAGCACGAAACCTGGTTGCACGTGGAGCTCGATCGGCCTGCCGTGCGCAACGCGATCGACGAGACCATGGCGGCGGAACTGCACGAGGTCTGCTCCGGCCTCGAAGAGCGGCCGAGGACCGTGGTGATCTCGGGATCGGGGGCGTCCGATCGGGGCGTGTTCGCGAGCGGCGCCGACATCGGAACGCTGCTCGCCCGTGGGCGCGACGAGGCGCTGAGAGGGCACAACGCGCGGGTGTTCTCGCGCATCGCAGCCCTCCCGATGCCGGTCATCGCGGCGGTGGACGGCTACGCGCTCGGCGGCGGGGCGGAGCTCGCGTATGCCGCCGACATCCGCATCGCCTCCGAGCGCGCCGTGTTCGGGAATCCGGAGACGGGATTGGGGATCATCGCCGCTGCGGGCGGCACTTGGCGGCTGGCGCGCATCGTCGGCGACGCGGTCGCCCGCGAGATGCTGCTGGCTGGTCGGCGTCTGACCGCGAAAGAGGCGATCGATGCCCACCTCGTGTCGTCCGTCCACGACCCGGAGGAGGTGCTGCCGGAGGCGGCACGCATCGCGGAGTCGGTGGCGGAGCAGGATCCGCTTGCCGTGCAGCTCACGAAGCGCCTCCTCGACGCTCCGCGTGACGCGCATCCGCTCGTCGACGATCTCGCGCAGGCGATCCTGTTCGAGTCCGAGGCGAAGAAGGAGCGGATGACGCGCTTCCTCGAACGATCCGGGCGCGGAGGACGATCATGACGGCGAGCTTCGTCTACGACGCCGTGCGCACGCCCTTCGGGAGGGCCGGCGGCCGACTGTCCGGGGTGCGACCGGACGACCTCGCGGCGGTGGTGATGAGGGCGGCGATCGCGCGGACGGGGGTGGACCCGGGGCGGATCGGGGATGTGATCTTCGGCGACGCGAATCAGGCAGGTGAGGACAACCGCAACGTGGCGCGATTCGGAGCGCTCCTGGCCGGCCTGCCCACGAGCGTCACGGGGACCACGGTCAACCGGCTGTGCGCCTCGTCGTTGGAAGCCGTCTTCCAGGCGTCGCGGGCGGTCGAATCGGGCGATATGGCGCTCGCGCTCGCGGGCGGCGTGGAGTCGATGAGCCGTTCTCCGTGGGTGGTCGAGAAGAGCGCGAAGGCGTTCCCGGCCGTCGGCAATCAGACTCTGTGGAACACGGCTATCGGGTGGCGCATGGTCAATCCGCGCCTTCCGGACGACTGGACGATCTCCAACGGGGAGGCCGCGGAGCGGACCGCGCGGCTCGCGGGCATCTCGCGTGAGGATCAGGACGCTTTCGCCCTTCGCAGCCACGAGCTCAGCGCGCGCGGATGGCGCGATGGCGTCTTCGACGACGAGATCGTCCAGGTTCCCGGTGCCGAGCTGGAGCGCGACGAGGGAGTCAGAGACGGCGTGTCCATCGAGAGGCTCGGCGCGCTCGCGCCGTTGTTCGCAGAGGGAGGCTCCGTCACGGCGGGGAACTCCTCGTCGATCAACGATGGAGCCTCGGCTGTGCTCATCGGCGCCGAGGGGGCTCTGCCGCAGGAGCCGCTCGCACGGATCGCCGGCCGGGGCTGGCACGGGGTGGACCCGCAGGACTTCCCCACCGCGCCGATCGCGGCGGCCGACAAGGCGCTGGCGCGGGCGGGCCGCACCTGGGTGGATGTCGATGTCGTCGAGTTGAACGAGGCGTTCGCCTCGCAGGCTCTCGCATGCATCGCCGGATGGCCGGAGCTCGACCCGTCGAGGGTGAACGTCCACGGTGGGGCGCTCGCCATGGGCCACCCGCTGGGTGCGTCGGGAGGGCGGGTGGTCGCGCATGCCGCGCACGAACTCCGTCGGCGCGGCGGAGGCCTTGCGGTCGCCGCCCTGTGCATCGGCGTGGGGCAGGGGCTGGCGGTCGTGCTGGAGCGCTGACGGCGCGGGCTGACGGGGCGCGGAAGAGTCACACGCCGCGATCCGTCAGCCCGCCGTGGTCTGGAGCGCCGAGAGGGGATCGGCTGCGCAGGCGCCGGCCTCCGCGGTGACGGACAGGCGTCCGTCGGGGTCGAGTCGCGTGAGAACGGCGAGACTGAGGCGCCCCAGCTCGTCCACCGAGCGTCGGTCGAGCCCGTCGAGGATCTTCGTCCGCACGGCGTCCGTGTACAGCGGCCTCGCCGTGGACAACGCGTCGCCGCCTCGTTCCGTGAGCACCGCGTTGGTCGCCCTGCCATCCTCTTCGCAGGGGGTGCGCGCGACGTACCCCTTCCGCTCGAGGCTCGTGATCACCCGGGACAGGCGCGGCAGCGTGGCATTGGTGCGCGACGCGAGCGCGCTCAGGCGGAGGCGGTGCCGCTCCACCCCGGCGAGGGTGTCGAGCACCGCGTACTCGAAGAACGTCAGACGAGACTCCGCCAGAGCCTTGTCGAGGGCGGTGGGCAGCAGTTCGAGGAGTGCGCTCAAGCGAGCTACAGTCGTTCGCTCGTTCAGGTCCAGGTCGTCCACTCGAACATTCTACGCCAAGAACTTGCATCTACAACAATAGTCGCGCTAGAGTTTTGCTTGTATCTACAAGCAAGCAACCTGCGGGGTTGCAGAAGGAAGGAACGCTCATGGCGAACATCACGATCTTCGGAACCGGGTCCATGGCGAACGCGATCGGCGGCGTGCTCGCTGACGGCGGCAGCTCCGTCGAGTACATCGGCAAGGACGCAGCCGTCGCCGTCGCCGGCGACATCGTCATCCTCGCCGTGCCGTACGCGGCTGTCGATGCGATCGTCGCGTCGTACGGCCCGCAGCTCGAGGGCAAGGTCGTCGTCGACATCACGAACCCGCTCGACTTCGAGACGTTCGATTCGCTCGTTGTCCCCGTCGGCAGCTCGGCGGCCGCTGAGATCCAGGCGAAGCTCCCCGGAGCGCGCGTGCTCAAGGCGTTCAATACGACCTTCGCGGCGACGCTGGCAGCCAAGACCGTCGGCGGTCTTCCCACGACCGTCCTGGTCGCGGGCGATGACGCGGCGGCGAAGGAGCAGCTCGCCGCGGCAGTCACCGCGGGCGGCGTGTCCGCTGTCGATGCGGGTGCACTCTCTCGCGCGCACGAGCTCGAGGCGTTCGGGTTCCTGCAGCTCACCCTCGCCGTCGGCGAGGCCATCTCCTGGACCGGTGGATTCGCTGTCGCCCGCTGACACCGCACCCGGGGCGCACGCCCCGGGTCCTTCCGCTGAGGGGAACGCAGCCGTGTTATTCGTCGTTCACGTCGTCGCTCGTCGGGCGGGCGGTCCTGTCGTCTCGCCGCCCGCTCCCACCGAGCGGGCATCATGACGGCGCCGTTCGAGCTGGGCATCTTCACGTTCGGCGAGCTCACGCGCGATGCCGCCGGACGGCCCATCGACGCGCGCGCCCGTCTCGAGCAGGTGCTCGAGTGGGCGCGCGTCGCGGATGAGTCGGGCCTGGACGTCTTCGGTGTGGGCGAGCACCATCGAGAGGATTTCGCCGTCTCGTCGCCGCAGCTCGTCCTCTCCGCCGTTGCTCGCGAGACCTCGCGCATCCGTCTCACGAGCACGGTCACGGTGCTGTCGAGCGCCGATCCGGTCCGCACGTTCGAGGAGTTCGCGACGCTCGACCTCCTCAGCGGCGGACGTGCCGAGCTCACCGCGGGGAGGGGCGCGTATCTGGAGTCGTTCCCCCTGTTCGGGCAGGATCTCCAGCGATACGACGAGTACTTCGAGGATCGGATCCGGCTGCTGCTGGCGATTCGTGACGAGAACCCCGTCACGTGGTCGGGCACGACGCGCCCCCCGCTCGTCGATGCGGGCGTGTGGCCGAGGCCCGCGCAAGAGCGGCTCCCGGTGTGGGCCGCCGTGGGTGGCACCGCCGCGTCTGTCGTGCGGTCGGCGAGTCTGGGCCTGCCGATGTACCTCGCGATCCTCGGAGCGCCCGCGCGCTTCCGGCCCCTGGCCGAGCTGTACCGAGCGCACACGGCACCGGAGGCGGTCTCCGCGCGGATCGGGATCACGTCCCACCTTCACGTCGGGGAGACGACTCGTCGCGCGCGCGACGCCTTCTTTCCCGCGTACGCCGGCTATATCGGCCAGAACATGCCGCGTGTCGGCCTGCTCGATCGAGCGGCGTTCGACGCCTGGGCGGGGCCCGACGGCGCGCTGCTCGCCGGGAGCCCGGCGGAGATCGTCGACAAGATCCTGTGGGAGCACGAGCTCATCGGTCACACGCGGTTCCTCGCCCAGGTCGGCCTCGGCGGCCTGTCGCAGGCGGAGACGCTGCGCTCCATCGAGTTGCTCGCGACGAAGGTCCTCCCAGAGGTTCGCCGAGCGCTCGCCTGAACTCGCATCGATGGTCGGAGAATCAGGCGCGTTCCGTCCAAGCTGGGTTGCGTTGCGGTTCCCGGCCACTGGGCGTGAGGTGATGCAACCTCTGCGGGGATGGACCGGCCGCGGACCTCGTGCGAACTTTCGTGCCACGTTGGGTTGTGGCAGGAAGTGCATCGCACGGCTACGTGCCTGAGTAGCGTCTCACGGATGGAATATCGTCCCGAGGTCCCTCAAGCTGCCTGGGGGGAGACGCGTGCCTTCGTCGAAATGGTCGTCGCTGAGTCGCGGGATCAGCTCCGATATAGCGAAGCCGCGATCTGGCACGCCGTTGCCCATCATGTGGATTGGGCCGTGTTCGTCGCGGGTCTCGATGAGGACCGGGCTCAGCTCTTCTCTCGAGCGGTCATCGCGGCGGGTGTACAGGCGATGGAGACAGAGTCGACGGCGTCGCGCGCGCGCCGGCGGTCGATCTTGCTGCGTGTGTCGGAGGCGCTGGGGGAGAGCGTCGTGCCTGTGCCGTTGCCTCCGCTCGCTGCATCTGACCCATCCGCGCCATATGCCTCGCGCGAGACCGACGCGCTCCGCATGTGGGCGTCGCTGCAGGCGACCGCCGACAAGCGTGACTCTGCTCGCGTACTGCTCGCTCTCGGGCTGGGCGCGGGCCTTCCGCCTCGAGACATTGCCCACATCACCGCCAGCTCCGTGTCGGCCGACGGGAGGTTCGTGCAGGTCGACGGTGAACGCCATCGAATCGTGCCGGTGTTCGATGACTGGGCGCACGACCTCCGTTCCATGTCGAGAGAGCAGCCGCCGGAACAGCGGCTGTTTCGACCGACGGCGGAGCCGACGAAGAACTTCATCACGACCTTCGTCCACCGTTCACAGGGCCGTGGATTGAAGCCGGCCACTCAGCGCATGCGCGCGTCGTGGTTGGTTCGCCACCTCAGCGAAGGTGTCCCCATGCAGGACCTTCTGTACTGGAGCGGCGTTGCGTCGATGGACGCGCTGGTGCGATACGAGCGCTATCTGCCTCGAGCGCGCGGAGCTGCCCCGTCAGATAGCGCTGGATGACAGCACGTTCGCGGGCTGCGGTGTCGCCCGGACCGTTGACGTCCCACGCCAGCGTGCTGAGCGTGGCTCCGCAAGCCATCAGCAGCCCCATCATCTCCGGCAGCGATACCCACACGGCTCCAGTGAGGACGCGTGAGAGCTTCTCCCGTGGCCAACCGAGCCTTCGCGCCAAGTCCTGCTGCGTGAGGTGCTCTGCGCGAAGCCACAGACGCACCGTGCGTGACAGCTGGTCCTGTGTTCGTGCTGCGCGAGACAGCGCTCGTCCATCCGCATCGCGGGGTGAGTCCGGCCAGGCGATCGCCGCGCCGATACCGAACGCCCTCGGGCCCTGGGCGAAGTCCTTTGGGCGCGCCGAACGAGCTGCTGTGGCCCGTCGTGACTGTGACGTCATAAATCACAGATTACTCAGTATGTGCTTGCTCTACGCACATGTGCGCCTTGGTCGCATAGAGGCACATGCTCAACGAAAAGGAACTGGCGATTCAGACCTACTCCCCTCGGATCGACGCGAGTGTGTGGGACAGCTCCCGCGGGTGGTGGGAGCGCGTGGTGCGGGCATATGGCAAGAGTCGGTCGGTGGCCGCTGTCAGGCTCGCGCTGACGTTCCTCGCGGGATATGTCGCGTGGCTCGATGCGGCCGGGCTGGACGTGACGGAGGCCGGCCTGCTGGGGGACGATCTCATCAGTTCCTTCGAGGCATCGCGTCGCCTGACCGTCTCGACGGCTGTCGCTGCTCGGGAGCGCAAGGTGCTCCGAGCGCTGGCGGGGATCACCTCTTCGGTCGAGCTCTCGAGACCGTCCACGAGCGCGCCCTCACTCGCCCCCTACTCGGTGGCCGAGTGCGCTCTCATCCATGCATGGGCGGACACCCAACGGAGCGAGTACGCGCGGCGGAACACTTCTGCCGTCGCGATCCTCGGGATGGGTGCAGGCCTCACGGCCGGCGAGATCGCCAGGGTGCGCGTCCGCGACGTGTGCCTGCTGGCAGACGGGCTCCCGGGCGTGAACGTCTCGTCGGGCCGTCCGCGGACCGTTCCGATCGCACGGGACTGGGAGCGGTCGGCGCGCGCGCTGATGGACGTCGACGGCCCGGACGCGTACCTCGTCGCTCCACACGCGTCCGCTCGGGCCAACCTCATACGGACGGTGGTGGCGTCGACAATCGGCGACATCCGACCTGTCGCAGGGAGGCTCCGAGCCACCTGGATCGTGAGTCACCTCGATGCCTCAACGCCGGTCCCGATCCTGCTGACCGCTGCCGGGCTCACGTCCGCGGACTCGCTGCGCAGATTTCTTCCGTACACCCGCATGTGGACGGACCCTGTGGCGATCTCCCTGCTCCGAGATGGCGGAGTGAGGTGCTGACGTCTGTGCTCCCGGTAAATCTTACGAAATGTTACGGCGGACCTCGTGCCCGCTTCAGGGGGGTGTTTTTTCGTCCTCTTACCTGGGTAAAGAACTACTCGATGCGGTCCGGCATTGGTGCTGCTGGCTCGGCGATGTCGCGCGGAAAAAGGGGGCCCGCGCATACACCAGGCATGTACGCCAATGAGTTCTTTTCAAAGCCGCGCGCCGATGTGCTCCGCGCGGCCCTTCGCCCGAGCGGGTGGGACGCGTGAACGACGACGAGCTCGTCCTCCATGACCCTGCCCGGCGCGGGCCGGTGCCCACGCAGACGATCCGGATGGCGGCCCGGATCGTCGATCAGTCTGGCGTGGTCGAGATGCTCGCACGGTGGGAAGAGGAAGACCGCGTCTATCGGGGTGGTCGGACGCCGGTTCTTTCGTCTCGCGCGATCCTGATCCTCTGGATGGTGACGGCGCTCGAACTGGAGCCGATGCTGCTTCGTAGTGTCGAGGCGATTCTCCGTCACCGTCTCACACCGAAGACCGCGGAGGAACTCGGCGTCCGCCTCGATCCGTCCGCTGGTGTGACGGCGCATTATGAACGCGCTCGGTCGGCGACACAGCGCATCCTGCGTCTCGTCGACGCGTTTCCCCTCCCTGACCGCCGCCGTGCGCTGACGAAGGACGAGTACGAAGAGGTGCTCGCTGCGCGCGAACGGGACGCGGATCGGCTGAACGTCCGGGCTCGTCGCAATATGCACTTCAACAACGCACTCCTCGAAGCGACACTGCAGATGCTCCCTTCCACCTTCCACGACGACACAATGTCGGTCGTTATCGACGCGACACGGTTCCGGCTCCATTCACGCGGAGTGGGGAAAGGGCGCCTGGCCCGTATGCAGGGGCACGAGACGGTATCGTCCGAACCGGATGCGGGTTTCTATGTGAGAGATGCCAAGCATCGCCCCATCCCCGACGACAAGCGCGGCTCGAGGTCACCGAAGATCGTCGAGTACGCTCTCGAGGCAGAGTTTGCCGTCTGGACGACGAATGATCCGTCCAAGCCCTCCGCTGTCCCCAACATCGTGGTGTCGTACGCGCAGCATCGGCCGGGCGCCCTCGTCGGCGAATCCGCGCGGGCGATGGTCGACAGCCTCGCCGAACGTGGACACCATCTCGATCACCTCGTCGCGGACCGCGCGTATCTGCCGGGAGCGAAGGAAGAGGTCCTCCAGATCCCGATGCGACGCCGCGGCGTCAAGCTCGTCATGGACTATCCGAAGAGCGCGCTCGGAGTACAGGAGAACGCGAACGGCGCGATCCTCGTCGACGGGTCGTGGTACTCGCCCGCTCTCCCTCCGAAGCTCCGCGAACGAGGGAAGGCCATCCGCGACCGGATCGATGCGATCGACGCCGACGACGTCACCGACGAGAAGAAAGCCTCACGTCGACGAGCGCCGCTGCAGGAATGGCGCGACCTCGCGGCCGCGCGTGCGCCCTACCTTCTCCGAGCGAAGGAACGCATGGACGAGCGCGGCAAGACGCCGATGATGTGCCCTGCCGCAGGCCCGAACCCGACGATGACCTGCCCGCTGAAACCGCTCCTCGACGCGCGGAAGAAATCGCGCGCGCTCATGCCCGTGGTCTATCCGCCGTCGCACCCGGGAACCATCTGCACCAACAAGAGCTCGGCTGCCTTCACCGCAGAAGACGGTGGAAAATACGAGCAGTACTACCAGTACCGCAGCCCGGAATGGGAAGCGCACTACAACCACGCGCGCTCCCAGGTGGAGTCCTACAACGACTTCGTCAAGGACCCCGCCACCTTCGCGCTCGCGGAAGGCCGACGCCGGCGCATGCGCGGCTACACCGCGCAGAGCCTCCTCGTCGTGCTCACCCTCGTCGCTGCCAACATGAAGAAGATCCGCGACTTCCTCCACGCTCGCGCCGAGGACGCACTCGACCGCGAGCAGGGACTGGAGCCACCCAAGGCCAAGACGCGACGCACCCGACGCACAGCCCCCGACGTCCGCGTCGCCGCTCGAACCCGCAAGCGAGCACCCAGTCGAACATAGGCGCACACCCGCCCTCACGCGTACACCCATCGCACGACCGACGGGCGGAGCCTGCCCGGAAGCTGCACCAGGCGCACCACGCACGATAGGGACGCGGTCAAGATGGGCTCTGCGGGCGACCGATCCGTCATAAAACCCGAAAACCCCCCGCTCTCGCGGGGGGTTTTCTCGTCCTGCCGAGATTCCCGAACAATCTTCCCGAGAATCCCGAACAGCCCTGGGTGGCAAGTGAGGGATTCGAACCCCCGAAGCATGACGCGGCTGATTTACAGTCAGCTCCCTTTGGCCGCTCGGGCAACTTGCCAGGGCGCGCCCGCCCGACTTGCACAGACGACCGGAGGCGCGGAAACCCATGTTACCCCGCCATGGCGGGGAGATGAAATCCTCGGATGCCCGGGCGCGTTGACGCAGGCAGCCCGTGGGGCGCGGCAGGGGATGGGAGGATGGCACCATCCGGGGCGCCGGCCCCGTCGAGAGGGGGGTCCTCATGTCCGCACCGCAGGCGCCGTACGCGCAGCCGCCGCAGGACAAGCCGATGTCGAAGCTCATCACGGGCGCCATCTGGATCGCGATCGGCTCCCTCATCGCCGCGGCGATCGTATGCGTGGTCTGGGTGCTCGTCGGCGATCAGAACGGCCTGGTCGGCAAGGCGTTCACGACCGTGCTCCTGCTCGCCGCCTTCGCCGGCGTCGTGCTGCTCGACGCGAACCTCGCGGCCCGGCGCCCCGACTGGTTCGCCCTCGCGAGCATGGTGTCGTGGGTCATCGCGCTGCTCGTCGGCGCGGTGAAGATCTGGCTCGACGTCAGGCCCTCGTGGGCCGGCGACGACTACCGGTACCTCGAGTACGGTGCGAGCGGCGTGGAGCGGTTCTTCCAGCTCCTCTTCGTCATCGTCGTCCTCCAGCTCGCGCTCCTCCACCTGCGTCTGTTCTGGCGCGCGGCGGAGCGCCACGTCACGGCTTTCACGCGCGGTGTGGCGAGCGCGACGACGGTGTTCGTCGTCGCGCTCGCGCTGCTCCTCGTGTTCTTCCTCACCTTCCCCGATTCGTTCGACTACGCCGATCTGTACTGGCGCATCGTCGTGGCCCTCGCCATCCTTGCGGCGGTCGGGACGACCCTGCTCCCGCTCCTGAACGCGCTGTTCGCTCCGAAGCGGCCGCGCGAGCGCCCCGTCACGACGGCGGCACCGCAGGTGCACGCCGGCGGCTACGCGGCGCCGCAGGGATGGCCGACGTACTACGACGGCGTCACGCCGCTCCCCGTTCTCCCCGACGGCAGCCCCGACTGGAACGCGTACTACACGGGCTACCCGACTCCGCAGCCGCCGCTGCCGTACACGCCGTCAGCGGCCGTGCCCCCGCCGTTGCCGCTGCCGCCTCAGTCACCGCTGCCGCCTCGTCCTCCGCTGCCGCCCGTGCCGCCCGTCGTCTGACCGGTTCACGCCCCGTTCGCCCGCCGCGGATACCGTGGAGGGGTGACCCTCGAACTCGATCTCCGCGACCTCGCCATCGACATCGCCCGCGAAGCCGGCGCCCTCGCGCATCGGCGCCGCGAGGAGGGGGTCGCCATCGCGGCGAGCAAGTCGACGCTCGCCGACATCGTGACCGAGGCCGACCGCGAGGTGGAGGAGCTCATCCGCGCGCGGCTCGCCGCCGAGCGGCCGGGCGACGGGTTCCTCGGCGAGGAGTCGGGCGGCGACGCGGGGGAGTCGGGCGTCACATGGGTCGTCGACCCCATCGACGGCACCGTCAACTACGCGTTCGGCCAGCCGTCGTA
This sequence comes from Microbacterium sp. NPDC055683, assembly GCF_053617895.1. Taxonomy (NCBI): domain Bacteria; kingdom Bacillati; phylum Actinomycetota; class Actinomycetes; order Micrococcales; family Microbacteriaceae; genus Microbacterium; species Microbacterium sp. NPDC055683. Next base: position 184,380 of record NZ_JBSHGQ010000001.1, read on the forward strand.
CGGCGTGAGCATCGCGGCCGTCACGGGGCCGGCCGACCCGGGCGGATGGCGCCTGGAAGCGGGCGCGGTCGTCGCGCCCGCGCTCGGCGAGGTCTACTCCGCTGCGCGCGGCCATGGTGCGTTCCTGGGCGAGCGGCGTCTCGCCGTCACGGCGGAGGCGCCCGCCGGGGCGCTCGTCGCGACGGGATTCGGGTACGACCCCGCGACGCACGCCGCCACGCTCGACGAGATCCGGGGCGTCATGCCGCTCGCGCGCGACCTGCGCCGCGCGGGCGCCGCCTCGCTCGATCTCGCGTTCGTCGCGGCCGGTCGGCTCGACGCGTACTTCGAGCGCGGGCTCAAGCCGTGGGACCTCGCGGCGGGCGCGCTGCTCGTCGCCGAGGCCGGCGGCCGGGTGGGATTGCTCGATGCCGACGCGTGGGGCAGGACGATGATGATCGCGGCGGCGGAGCACGTCTACGACGCCCTCGCCGAGGCGCTCCGACCGGGGGCGACAGCGCGTGCACAGGTGTGATCTCGCGTGACTTCTTCCACCTTTTCGTGATCCCGGATGGCGCTCCCAGGGATCATCGGGTACCGTGGGGTTACCCGATCGTTACTTTTGTGACCCTGACTTGCAAGGTGCGCGATCACACCCCCTGATGACGTTCCTCGCTGTTCCCCCGCAGCGACCGACGGAAAGTACGCCTTGCCGCTCGACTCCCCCCTGGCCGAAGCCGCGCCCGCACGCGGCACGCGTCGCGCCCGCCGCGCGACGCCGGCACCGGAGCCGCTGAGCGAGCAGACGCGTGCTGACGATGTCGAGACGGCTCTGCCCGAGCCGCCGCTGACGCGTCGCCGGCTCCGCGAGCTCGCCTCGGCCACCCCGGCCCCCGAGATCATCCACGACGGCGACGCCGACTTCGGCGAAGCGCTCAAGGTCGCCGAGCAGGTGGCGACCACCGCTCCCGAGACGGGTGTCATCCCGCTGCCGGAGGAGGACGAGTTCCTCGCCGCCGCACGCGCCCTGAAGTTCACGGCCGAGAACGCGGTCATCCCTCCCGCTCCGACGGCGATGCCCGAAGCCGTGCCCGCTGCCGAGCACATCGCACCCCGTAAGGGCCGTGCGTTCCGCCGCGTCGCGACGACGGCCGCGTCGCTGGGCGCCATGGGTGTCATCGGCCTCCTCGCCGTCGGCATGACGACGCCGCTCGGGGCCGTCGCGCAGGGCGACACCGCCGCCGCGACCGTGTCGATCGCCGCTTCGGCGGGCGACGACCAGGACCTCGCCGACGAGGAGATCCAGGCGTACGTCGCCTCGTCCGACGTCCAGAACGCCGACGTCTCGCGCTCGCAGGCGTACACGGCAGAGACCTTCGCCTCGCTCGCCTCGGCCGACGGCATCTCGACGAGCGGCGCGTTCTTCGTCAACGACCCGACGGCCGACATCCAGTGGCCGTTCGCCGTGGGCACGAGCATGAGCTCGGGCTACGGCATGCGCTGGGGTCGCCTCCACGAGGGCATCGACTTCACGCCCGGCGACGGAGCACCCGTGCAGGCGATCGCCGACGGAGTCGTGCGCATCGCGACGGAGTCGGGCGGGGCCTACGGCGTGACCGTCTACATCGATCACGTGATCGACGGCCAGGTCGTCACGAGCCACTACGCGCACATGCAGTACGGCTCGCTGCAGGTCGTGCAGGGGCAGCGCGTCGAGGTCGGCGACGTCGTCGGGCTGACGGGCAATACCGGCCGCTCGTACGGCGCGCACATGCACTTCGAGGTCATCATCAACGGGTCGACCACCGACCCGTTGCCGTGGCTGCAGGAGCACGCGAACACGCGCTACAGCGACGACGAGGAGGTCGAGGCGACCGCCGCCATCGACGAGCTCCTCGGGTCGGAGATCACCTCCGACTGACCGACGCGCGCGGCGTCCGCCGGTTCGCGAGCGCAGACGCGAGATGGTATTCTCGTCTGGTTGCCTTCCGAGGTGACACGCCCCGATAGCTCAGTGGCAGAGCACTTCCATGGTAAGGAAGGGGTCGTCAGTTCAATCCTGACTCGGGGCTCGCAGCATCATTCGATGCCGTGCGGCAGGGTAGCTCAGTTGGTGAGAGCGCACGACTCATAATCGTGAGGTCGCGGGTTCAAGCCCCGCTCCTGCTACAAGATGAAACCCCGGCTCCACCCGGGGTTTTGTCGTATCTGCATCATGATCGGCGGATCATCCAGGTGCGACGTGGGATCGTCATGGAGGGGGAGGCGGCCGGCCGACTAGGTTCGTCGGGTGACCGCTTCGTCAGACGTCCAACACGCCGTGCCCTTCCGCATCCGCGTCTGCGCGCCGACGCCGGTCACCGGCACGCCCCTCGAGATGGGGGACGCCGACGGCACCGGACGGCGCGTGCAGGTGACGAGCCGCTACCTCACGCGCGACGGCGCCCCGTGGATCCCCGCCATGGGCGAGTACCACTTCGGCCGCGACCTCCCCGAGAACTGGGAGGTCGAGCTGCGCAAGATGAAGTCCGGCGGCATCTCCGTCGTGGCGACCTACATGATCTGGATCCTCCATGAGGAGGACCGAGGCGAGGTGCGCTGGGACGGGCCGCGTGACATCCGCCGCTTCATCCGGCTCGCGCAGGAGGTCGGCCTCGAGGTCATGCTGCGGATCGGGCCGTGGGCGCACGGCGAAGCCCGCAACGGCGGGTTCCCCGACTGGCTCCAGGCGCTGCCGATCCGGCACCGGTCGAACGACCCGGCCTACCTCGAGCTGACGCGCCGATGGTACGCGGGCATCGAAGAGCAGGTGCGCGGGCTCTTCCACACGGCGGAGAACCCGTCAGGGCCGATCATCGGGATCCAGGTCGACAACGAACTGTACGACGACGGTCCGCATCTCGCCGCCCTCCGCGACATCGCGGAGGAGGTCGGAATGACGGCGAGCCTGTGGACGGCGACCGGCTGGGGCGGCGCCGAGCTGCCCTACGGCCGCGTGCTGCCGGTCTACGCCGGCTACAGCGACGGGTTCTGGGAGGAGTCGGACACGGGGTGGCCGGCGTTCGGCGTCACGCACTTCACCTACAGCACGGTCCGCGACGACCTCACCGTGGGCGCCGATCTGCGCGAGGCGCCTGCCGTCGTGCACGGCGACGCCGCTCTCGGGGCGGATGACCCCTGGCCGTTCGCGACCTGCGAGCTGGGCGGCGGGATGGCCGTCGCCTACCACCGGAGGCCGCTCGTCGATCCCGACGACGTCACCGCCCTCGCGCTCACCAAGCTGGGGAGCGGCTCCGCCTGGCAGGGCTACTACATGTACCACGGCGGGCTCCACCCGATCGGGGACCGCTCGACGACGCAGGAGTCGCAGGCGACGGGGTACCCGAACGACCTGCCGTCGCGCGACTACGACTTCTCCGCACCGCTGGGGGCCGCCGGTACCGAGCGCCCGCACTTCCACGCGCTGCGCCGGCAGCACCTGATGCTCGCCGCCTTCGCAGCCCAGATCGCTCCGGCGGCGGCGACGATCCCCGAGCCGGTCGACGGGGCGCCGCGCTGGGCTGTGCGCTCGACCGGCGCCTCGGGCTTCCTGTTCGCGAACAACCACCAGCCGGCGATCGCCGCGCTCGAGGCGATCGACGGGGTCCGGTTCGGGGTGCAGTTCGACGACGGCGAGCTCACCGTGCCGACGCGTCCGGTGCGCATCGCGTCGGGTGCCCACTTCGTCTGGCCGCTGCGTCAGCGGTACGGCGCCATCCCCGCGCTCACGGTCACCGCGCAGCCGATCACGCAGCGGACGACCGAGGAGGGCACGATGGTGATCTTCGCGGCCGTCGACGGCATCGAGGTCGAGCTGCAGCTGGAGGGCGTGCGGGCGGCGGACGTCTCGGGCGCCGAGGTCGACATCGACGGCGGCGTCGTCATCGCGAGGCCCCACGCCGCACCGGGGCTCGCCTGCGAGGTGCGCGTGGGCGACACGACGCTGGTCTTCCTCGACGCCGCGCGGGGCGACGCCGTGTGGCGCGGCGACATCGGCGGTCGCGACTCGGTGGTCATCTGGCAGGGGTCGGGATGGTTCGACACGGCCTTCCGCGCGGTCGTCGACGACCGCTCGCGCGAGATCGCCGTGTTCCCTCCGCTCGAGGAGGCGGCGCCGGCCGAGCTCCCGCGCGAGGGGACGGTCTTCACCCGCTACGAGGTGCCCGCCGCGAGTGCTTCCCGGGACCTGGATGTGGCCGACTTCCCGTGCGCGCCCGTGGCTCCCGTGCGGAGGGGCGGATCATCGAACCGGCTGTCCGCACCCCGCGACGCCGACTTCGCCGACGCGGCCGTCGTGGAGCTCGCCGTGCACCCGGACCCGCACGAAGGGGAGCGCGCGATCCTGGAGCTCGACTGGACGGGCGACGTCATCCGGGTGCTGCTCGGAGACCGGCTGATCGCCGACCAGTTCTGGTACGGGCGGGCGCTCGAGATCGACCTCACGCCCTATGCGGCGGAGCTCGAGACGACCCCGCTGACGCTCCAGGCGTTCGCGTGGTCGCCAGCGTCGCCCGTGTACGTCGATCCGCGCGTGCGCCCCGACGTGCAGGCGCCGGTGCTCGCCATCCACTCGGCGCGGGTGCGGTCGCTGCGCACCGTTGCCCTCGCATGACCGGCGGCGCCGCTCACCCCTTGTGCAGCGCCCGGTACCGCGTGGGGTTCATCCCGTGGACCCGCCGGAAGTGACGCGAGAAGTACAGCGGATCGGCGTAGCCGACGGCCGCCGCGATCTCGCTCACGCTCGACGACGTCGTGTCGAGCAGGCCGCGCGCACGCGCCATCTTGAGCGACGTGTGGAAGGCGCCGGGCCCGCCGCCCGTCGCGCGCCGGAAGAGCGCGCTGAGATGCGAGGGCGACAGGCCCACCATCGCCGCGAGCTCGGCGACCGGGATGTTGCCGTCGACCCTGGCCTCGAGGAAGCGCATCGCCCGCTCGAGCGGTGAGCCCTCGGCGGGGAGGATGCTGTCGGCGACGATGCGCGTGAGGAGCTGCCACGCGACGCCCGCAGCGGCGACCAGCTGCACGGGAGAGAGGCGCCGCTCGAGCAGTCCGACCAGCTCGTCGAAGAGCGCGGCCACCCCCTCGATCGACCGCAGTCGCGTGAGCGGGCGAGGGATGCCCAGGAGCGGCCCCGTCAGCTCCGCGACATCCGTCCCGCGAACGTGCATCCACCAGATCGTCCATGGGTCGTCTCTCGATGCCACGTACTCGTGCGGCTGGTGCGCGGGGATCACGATGCAGGCGCCCGACGTGAGCGGGTGCGCGGCGTCGCCCAGGTGCACCGTGCCCGAACCGGTGACGCACAGCATGACGATGGTCTCGGCTGCGCCCCGCTCACGCACACGGCGATGGCCCGCGGCCGCAGGGAAGTAACCGGCGTCCGTGACCATCAGTCGCCGCGTTGCCGGCTGGGTGAGCGCTGCCTCCACCTGGGGTCGCGGGACCACGCAGAGGCGCTGGTTGCGGAAGCCGTCCGTGCGGGATCCGGCATCCTCGCGTGTCGCTGTTTCGTCCATGGATGTCCTCGCTCTCACCATACCCGGGAGGTTCGCCGTTCCGTACCGTCGAGAGGGATGGGCAGCCCCCGCTGCCGAAGCACCGTCCGGCCGTCCGGCCGCGAACTCCTCGAGGAGGTCAGCGATGTCCGCTGAACGAAGCGACGTCGACGCCGCCCCCGACGCCGGGCTGCTGATCCTGCCCCACGCCCCCGCGGACGAGGCTGCGGCCCTCGCGCGCGGCGAGGCGGTCGCCTGGCGGGAGCCGCTGACGATCCGCACGTACGAGGCGGGGGAGCCGAGCGCCTACCCGATGTATCTCGATCGCCGCGTGTACCAGGGGTCGAGCGGTACGGTCTATCCGCTGCCCTTCACGGAGAGCGTCGCCGATGAGCCGACGATGCGCTCGTGGGACGCCGTCCATCTCGAGAACGAGTTCGTGCGCCTCGTCGTCCTCCCCGAGCTGGGCGGCCGCATCCACGTCGGCTACGACAAGACCACCGGGTACGACTTCTTCTACCGCAACAACGTCATCAAGCCCGCCCTCGTGGGGCTCGCCGGGCCCTGGATCTCGGGCGGCGTGGAGTTCAACTGGCCGCAGCACCACCGCCCGGCGACCTTCCTCCCCGTCGACACGACGATCGAGCGCGACCCCGACGGCGCCGTGACGGTCTGGTGCCACGATCATGAGCCCTTCGCCCGCATGTCGGCGCAGCACGGCGTCCGGCTGCGGCCGGGGAGCTCCGTCGTCGAGCTGGCCGTGCGCCTGCACAACCGCACGGACGAGCGGCAGACCTTCCTGTGGTGGGCGAACGTCGCGGCGCGCGTACACGACGACTACCAGTCGTTCTTCCCCGAGGACGTGCGCTACGTCGCCGACCATGCGCGGCGCGCGCTCACCGCGTTCCCCGAGGCCGACCGGCCCTATTACGGCGTCGACTACCCGGCGCTCGCCGCGGAGCGGCCCGGCGCAGACCGCATCGACTGGTACCGCAACATCCCCGTGCCGACGTCGTACATGATCGTCGACTCCGAGCAGGATTTCTTCGGCGGCTACGACCATGCGGCGGGAGCCGGCTTCGTGCACTGGGCCGAGCGGCGGCTGTCGCCCGGCAAGAAGCAGTGGACCTGGGGCGACGCGCCCTTCGGGCACGCCTGGGACGCCCAGCTCACGGACGACGACGGGCCGTACGTCGAGCTCATGGCCGGCGTCTACACCGACAACCAGCCCGACTTCTCGTGGATCCTGCCCGGCGAGACGAAGGTCTTCACCCAGTACTGGTACCCGATCCCCGCCATCGGGCCCGTGCATCAGGCGACCCCCGACGCCGCCGTGCACGTCGAGCGCGGTGCGCGCCTGGAGGCCGCGTTCGCGACCACGCGCAGGCATCCCGGGGCCGTCGCCCGCGTGCGCGTCGGCGACCGCGTCGTCGCCGAGCGCACGGTCGACGTCGCCCCCGGCGCTTCCGTGCGCATCGACGCCGACCTCGGCGGCGATCACGGCGACGATGTCGCCGTGGAGCTGGTCTCGCACGGCGGCCGTGTGCTCGTCCGGTGGACGCCGGCCGTCGTCGACGATGCGGAGCCGTGGGTCGCGGAGGAACCGCCGCTGCCCGAGCAGATCGAGTCGGTGGAGGAGCTCTACCTCACGGGCCTGCACCTCAGCCAGTACCGGCACCCGACGCGCAGCCCGATGGCGTACTGGACCGCTGCGCTCGAGCGCGACGCGGGCGACGTGCGGACGAACCTCGCGCTCGCCGACCGCGACTACCGGTCGGGTCGCTACGGGCGCGCCCTCGAGCGGGTCGACCGCGCGCTCGCCCGGCTGACGCGTCGCAACGCGAATCCGGTCGACGCCGAGGCGTTCCACCTGAAGGGGCTCATCCTGCGCCGCCTCGGGCGCACGGTCGACGCCGAGCAGGCGTTCGGAAAGGCGGGGTGGGATGGCACCTGGGCGGCGGCCGCGGGGTTCGCGCTCGCGCAGTCGCTCGCGGGGCGCGGTCGCGATCGCGCGGCGCTGCGCGTGCTCGACTCGCTCGACGGCGTCGTCGGGCACGACACCCGGCGCATCGCGCTGCGTGCCGTCATCCTGCGGCGACAGGGCGCGCACGCGCAGGCCGATGAGCTGCTCCATGACGCGCTCCGAGCCGACCCGCTCGACGCGGTGCTGCGTGTGCTCGCGGGGCGGCCGGTCGCCCGCGATGCCGGGCTGCGGATCGACGTCGCGCTCGACCTGCGCCGCGCGGGCGCCGTCGACGAGGCGCTCGCCGCTCTCGACGAGGCGGCCGCGTCGCCGGCGGACGCGGGGGGCAACCACCGCCCGATCGCGCTCTACCTGGCCGCCGCCATCCTGGACGAGGTCGGCAGGGCCGCCGACGCCGCCGATGCGCGGGCACGGGCGCAGGCGGCCGATGCGACGCGCGCGTTCCCGTCGGGACTCGATGCGTTCGACGCGCTGGAGGCCGCTCTGCGCGCCGAGCCCGACGACACGCGCGCCCACGCGCTCATCGGCATGCTGCTGTACGCGCAGGGTCGCCGCCGGCGTGCGGCCGCGCACTGGGATCGTGCGGCGGAGCTCGGCCTCGTCGACGTCGTGCTGCTGCGCAACGCGGCCCTCGCCGCCTTCAACGTCGCGCACGACGACGCGGCGGCGTGGGCGCTCTATGCGCGCGCCGTCGCCATGGCGCCGCAGGATGCGCGGGTCCGCTACGAGCAGGACCAGCTGGCTGCGCGCCTCGGGCACGCGTCCGCCGACAGGCTCGCCCGCCTGCGGGCCGTGGAAGACCTCGTCCTCAGCCGCGACGACTTCACGGTCGAGTACGTCGGGCTGCTCGTCGCGGAGGGTGACGCGGAGTCGGCCCTCCGCATCCTCGTCAGCCGCTCCTTCCATCCGTGGGAGGGCGGCGAGGGCCGGGTCATCGCCGCCTGGGACGCGACGTTGGCGGCGCTCGGGATGCCGCCGGCCGATCCGCCGCCGTCGCTGGGCGAGGCGCGGTCCGACTACGCCGCGCCCGCGGCGCGGCGCGAGGACGGTGCCGCCGACTACTTCGCGACGAGTCTTCCCGAGCTGCTGCTCTTCGCCCGCGAGACGGATGAGGCCGACTGACTGCGGGCCGCCGCGCCCGCGTCAGTCGCGGATCAGCTTGCGGAGCAGCTCCTCGAGCTGCGCGCGCTCGCCGTCGTCGAGCGGAGAGAGCAGCCGGCTCTCCAGGCGCAGGTGCGCGGGATAGGCCTCGTCGATGAGCGTGCGTCCCTCGGGCGTGAGCTCCACGATGCGACCGCGGGCGTCATCTGCCCGCTGGTGCCGCAGCACGAGCCCGGCCGCTTCGAGCCGGTCGACGCGCTTCGACGTCGCGCCCGCTGTCACCACGGTGTGCTCGGCGATGTCGCCCTGTGAGAGAGCGAAGGGCTCGCCGGCCCGGCGGAGCGCGCACAGGACGTCGAACTCGCCCTCTCCCAGGCCGAAACGCCGGTAGTTGTCGATCAGCTCCCGCGTGAAGTCGTCCGAGATCCTGCGCATCCTGCCGATCACCGCCATCGGACTCGGGTCGAGGTCGGGGCGTTCGCGACGCCACTGCTCGACGAAGACCCCGATGCGATCGATGTCACCCATGCGCCCATCCTAGTTTCCATGGAACGTATACTCGTTTCCATGGAAACTGATTTAGGGCGGTCGGGCGCGTGGAACGCGATCCGATGGCCCCTCGTCGCCGCGATCGGCCCGATCGCGTTCGGGTCGACGTACTTCGTGACGCACGAGTACCTTCCCAGCGACTCCCCGCTGTGGGGATCGGCGATACGGGCGCTGCCGGCGGGCATCGTCCTCCTCGTCGTCTCGCGACGTCTGCCGACGGGCGCGTGGTGGTGGCGTTCGGCGGTGCTCGGCACCCTGAACATGGGGATGTTCTTCTGTCTCGTGTACGTGGCCGCCCAGCTGCTGCCGTCCAGCGTCGCCGCCTCGCTGACGGCGGCGAGCCCGATCGTGATCGCCGTCGCGGCCTGGGCCCTCATCCGCGAGCGCCCCGCGCCGCGGGTCGTCGTCGGCGCGCTGGTCGGCGGCGCCGGCGTGCTCCTCGTCGTCGGGACGGCGAGCGGCGCACTGGACGGCTGGGGCATCGCGGCGTCGGTCGCGTCGATGGTGCTGTCGTCGATCGGCGCGATCCTGACGAAGCGGTGGCAGGACGACACGCCCGTGCTCGCGGTCACGGCGTGGCAGCTGGTCGTGGGCGGTCTCGAGCTCCTCGCGGCCGCCGTCCTCGTCGAAGGCGCGGCGCCGGCGGTCGCACCCGTCGAGGCGCTCGCCTTCGCCTACGTGAGCCTCATCGCCACCGCCCTCGGCTTCGTCTGCTGGTTCGCCGGCTTCCGTCACCTTCCCGCAGGGGTCGTCGGCGTCATCGGCCTGCTGAACCCCGTCACGGGCGTCGCGCTCGGAGTGCTCGCGGGCGGCGAGGTCCTCGCCCCGCTGCAGCTCGTGGGCATCCTCCTCGTGCTCGCGAGCATGGCGATCGTCACCTCCCGACGTCGACCGCAGGCGCCCGCCCTCACCTCCCGGTCGCGAGGTACCGGTGCTCGGGGCGGCCGGTCGCGCCGTACCGCGGGACGACGGTCGCCTCGCCGAGCTCGACGAGGCGCTCGAGGTAGCGACGGGCGCTGACGCGCGACATCCCGAGCCGCTCCGCGATGCCCGTCGCCGACGCGTCGTGCGGTTCGGACCGCAGCGCGCCGAGCACAGCCTGCAGCGTGCGCTCGTTGACGCCCTTGCGCACGAACCGCGGACCGTGCGCCGAGCCGAGCACGGCGTCGATGCGCTCCTGGTCGAGCGTCGACCGCGCGAGGTCGGCGTCCTGGGCGACGACGGTGCGCACGTCGTCGAGCCGCTGGTGCAGCGCGTCCATCGCGAACGGCTTCACGAGGTAGTGCCGCACGCCCTGCACGCGCGCGAGTCGCACGGTTTCGAGATCGCGTGCTGCCGTCACGGCGATGACCTCGACACGGCTGCCGCGCGCGCGGGCCCGCCGCAGCACCGTGAGCCCCGACATGTCGGGGAGGTGCACGTCGAGCAGTACGACGTCGGGGTCGAGCGTCTCGATGCTCTCGAGCGCGGACTCGCCCGTCGCGCACACGGCGACGACCTGGAAGTGCGGATGGCGCTCCACGAAACCGCGTGTGACGACCGCGACGGCGGGCTCGTCCTCCACGATGAGCACGCGCAGCCGCGTCATCGTCGACCCGCCCCGACTCTCACCGGGACGACGACCGCGATGCGCGCGCCCCCGAGAGCCGAGCCGCCCACCTCGATCGAGCCCCCGAGCCGGCGCACGACGCGCTGCACGAGAGTGAGCCCGTAGCCGCGCCCGCCCGTGCTGCTCTTCGACGTGTGCCCGAGGTCGAAGATGCTCGACCGTTCCTCCGCCGCGATCCCCGGCCCGTCGTCCGCCACCTCGATCGAGCCGCCGCCGCCCGACCCCCGCAGGCGCACCTCGACCGCTCCGTGCGGGGCGCTCGCCTCGATCGCGTTGTCGACGAGGTTGCCCGTGATCGTCACGAGGTCGGCGCCGTCGACCGCGAACGCCTCGACGAGCTCCGACGCGTCGACCGTCAGCGAGACGCCGAGCTCGCGCGCCCTCGCCTTCTTCGCGAGCAGGAGCGCCGCCAGCTCGAGATCGTGGATGCCCGCGATGGAGGCGTCGGAGATGGCCCCGCCGTCGCCCGCGCTGCGTACGAGCCGGAGCGCCGCGGCGCCCTCGCCGAGCTCGAGCAGCCCGCCGATCGTGTGGAGGGTGTTCGCGAACTCGTGCCGCTGCGCGCGCAGACCCTCGGCGATGCTCTGCGCTCCCGCCAGCTCGCGCAGCGCCGCATCGGTCTCGGTGCGGTCCATGAGGATGACGACGGCCCCGACCGCCTTGCCGTGGACGAGCACGGCATCGGCGTGCGCGACGAGCACGCGCTCGCCCGCGAGCACGAGCGCCTGCGACTGCGACGACACCGCCTCGTCGAGGTCGAGCTCCAGCACCTCGGCGAAGGGCTGGCCCACGGCCGCCGCGCCGCCCAGCAGGCGTGCGGCCGCGTCGTTGCAGAGCACGACGTCGCCCGCCTCGTCGACGACGAGGATGCCCTCGCGGATGCCGTGCAGCGTCGCATCCCGGGTCTCCAGCATCGCCTTGATCTCGTCGGGCTCGAGGCCGTACGTGCGCCGTCGCACGATGCTCGCGAGCGCGAACGACAGGGCGAGCCCCCCGATCGCGGCCCCCGTCAGCCATCCGACGAGCATGCCGAGCGAGCCGAGCAGGTCGGCGCGCAGATCCGACTCCAGCATCCCCACCGAGGCCTGCCCGACGACCTCCCCGTCCACGCCGAAGACCGGGACCTTGACGCGCCACGACTCCCCGAGCGTCCCGGTCTGCGTCCCGACGAACACCTCGCCGGATGTCGCGGCGGTCGGCTCCGTCGACGCCCGCTCGCCGATGCGGTCGGGATCGGGGTGGGAGAAGCGGATGCCCTCGACATCCGTCACGACGACGTACGTCACGTCGGCCGAGGTGCGGATGAGCTCGGCGATCGGCTGGATGACCGCCGACGGATCGGGGTCGTCGAACGCCTCGACGACCGTCGGCAGCTGCGCGACCGACTGCGCGACGCCGATCATCCGATCGAGGTACTGGTCGCGGATCTGACGCTCCTGGACGAGCACCGCCGCGATGCCGGCGCTGAGGATGACGACGAGCATGACGGCGCCCTGCAGCAGGACGAGCTGGCTCCGCAGCGGCATTGCCCGGATCATGAAGCCGATCGTATGGCACCGCCCGTCGGGGCGGAGTCGCCCGCCGCGGACCGAAATGAACAGAACGCGACGTTAGTCGCGCAACCCGGCTCTGCCACCGTGGTCCGCCCTACCGTCCTCTTCAGATCGCGACCGGCAGGGAGCCGGCGCTCAAAGACGAGGAGCGATCCCATGCGCATCACCGCACACCCCCGCGCCCGCTGGACGGCCGCCATCGGAACCGCCGCGCTCGCGGCCGTCGCCCTGGCCGGCTGCAGCGCCGACGGCGGCGCCGAGCCCGCGACGGGCGACGGCGAGGCCGCCGCGCTCACGGCCGTCGACGTCATCGCGCCGGCCGACCCGGGAGGCGGATGGGACCAGACGGCTCGCGCCCTGAGCGCCGCGCTCACGGACGAGGGGCTCGTGGACTCGGCCCCCGTCACGAACATCGGCGGCGCGGGCGGGACGGTCGGGCTCGCGAGCCTCGCGACCGAGACCGACGCCGCGACCCTCATGGTGACGGGCTCCGTCATGGTCGGCGCCGTCGAGACCAACGCGTCGGAGAACCGCATCGAGGACATGACGCCCATCGCGCGCCTCACGGAGGAGCCGCTCGTCATCGTCGTGCCCGCCGCGAGCGAGTTCGAGTCGATCGACGACCTCGTCGACGCGATCGTCGAGCGCGGGCCCGAGGTCACCGTCACGGGAGGCAGCGCGGGCGGCATCGACAACATCCTCGCCGGCCAGCTGCTCGTGGCAGCCGGGGTCGACGCGGCCGACGTGCCGTCGACCCTGAACTACATCCCGAACTCCGGCGGCGGCGAGGCGCTCACGATGCTGCTGGGCGGCACGGCGCAGGTCGGCATCTCGGGCGTCGGCGAGTTCGCCGAGTCGGTGGAGTCGGGCGACCTGCGGGCGCTCGGCGTCTCGTCGGCCGAGCCGGCGCTCGCCCTGCCCGATGCCCCGACCCTGCAGGACGAGGGTATCGACATCGACCTCACGAACTGGCGCGGCCTCCTCGCTCCCGGCGGGATCTCCGCCGAGGAGGAGCAGCAGCTCGTCGACCTCGTGACGCAGCTCGCCGAGAGCCCGGCATGGGCGGAGGCCGTCGAGGCGAACGGCTGGACCGACGCGTTCCAGACGGGCGACGAGTTCCAAGCCTTCGTCGACGACGACATCACGCAGACGCAGGAGACCCTGCGCACCATCGGCCTCACCTCATGACCGCATCGTCCGCCACTGCACCGTCCGCGACTGCACCGTCCGCCACTGCACCGTCGCGCGGCCAGCGCATCGAGGCGATGATCGTCGCGGTCGTCATCATCGCGATCGCGATCGGAGCGCTCGTCCTCGCCTCGACCATCCGCGAGACCGGCAGCGCGCTCACGCTGAGCCCGCGCGTCGTGCCCTACGTCGTGGGCGGCCTGCTGCTCGTCTCGGGCGTCGCCGTGCTCGTCGGCCAGCTGCGCGGCCGCTACGGCCACCCCGAGGAGGGGGAGGACGTCGACCTCGCGGGCGGCACGTCGTGGGTCACGACGGTCGTCATCGCGGCGGCGTTCGTCTCGCTCGTCGTGACGATCCCGTGGCTCGGATGGCCGCTCGGCGTCACCCTCACGTTCGCCGCCTCGGCCATCGCCCTCGGCGCCCGCCGGTGGTGGGCGGCCGTGCTCGTCGGGTTCGGGCTCGGGGTCGTCAGCCAGCTCGTCTTCGGAACCCTCCTCGGCCTCTCGCTGCCCGCCACGGGCGCCCTCACCTCCTGGATCCCCGTTGGATAGCATCGGCCTCCTCCTCGAGGGCTTCGCCACCGCCGCGCAGCCCGTCTACCTGCTGTACGCGCTGCTGGGCGTCTTCGTCGGCACGGCCGTCGGCGTCCTGCCGGGCATCGGCCCCGCCATGACCGTGGCGCTGCTCCTGCCGATCACCTACTCGCTCGAGCCCACGGCCGCGCTCATCGTGTTCGCCGGCATCTACTACGGCGGGATGTACGGCGGATCGACGACGTCCATCCTGCTGAACACGCCAGGCGAGTCGGCGTCGATCGTCACGGCGCTCGAAGGCAACAAGATGGCGCGCGCGGGGCGCGGCGCGGCCGCGCTCGCGACGGCCGCGATCGGCTCGTTCATCGCCGGCTCGATCGCGACGGCCCTGCTCACCCTCGTCGCCCCGACGCTCGCGCGCTGGGCGGTGGCCCTCGGCCCCGCCGACTACTTCGCGCTCATGGTCGTCGCGTTCCTCACCGTCGGGGCGCTCGTCGGATCGAGCCTGTGGCGGGGCCTCGTGTCGCTCGCCCTCGGACTCCTCATCGGCCTCGTCGGCGTCGACAGCATCACGGGGCAGGCGCGGTTCACGCTGGGCGTGCCCCAGCTCACCGACGGCATCGACGTCGTACTCGTCGCGGTCGGCCTCTTCGCGCTCGGCGAGGCGCTCTACGTCGGCTCACGACTGCGCGGCGGGCAGATCCCGCTCATCCCCATCACGCGCGGATGGCGCACGTGGATGCGCCGCTCGGACTGGCGGCGCTCGTGGAAGCCGTGGCTTCGCGGCACGGCGATCGGGTTCCCGATCGGCACGATCCCCGCGGGAGGGGCGGATGTCGCGACCTTCCTCTCGTACGCCGCCGAGCGCGGTCTCGCGAAGGGCCCCTACAAGAAGCAGTTCGGCAAGGGCGCCATCGAGGGCGTCGCGGGCCCGGAGTCGGCGAACAACGCCGCAGCGGCCGGCGTGCTCGTCCCGCTGCTGACGCTCGGCATCCCGACGACGGCGACGGCCGCCATCATCATCTCGGCGTTCCAGACGTACGGCATCCAGCCGGGGCCGCGGCTCTTCGAATCGCAGTCGGCGCTCGTGTGGGCGCTCATCGCGAGCCTCTACATCGGCAACGTCATGCTGCTCGTGCTGAACCTGCCGCTCGTGGGGCTCTGGGTGAAGCTGCTGCAGATCCCGCGGCCGTACCTCTACGCCGGCATCCTCGTGTTCGCGGGGCTCGGCGCGTATGCGGCGAACTTCACGACGTTCGACATCGGCGTGCTTCTCGTGCTGGGCCTGCTCGGCTTCTTCATGCGCAGACAGGGCTTCCCCGTGTCGCCGCTCGTCGTCGGCGCCATCCTCGGCCCCATGGCGGAGGAGCGGCTACGGCAGGCGATGCAGCTCGGGACGGGAGACCCCGCCTACCTTGTGCACTCGCCGTTCGCCATCGCCGCCTACGTCGCCGTCGTCGTGCTCATCGCCGTCGCCCTGTGGCTGCGGCGCAGGCAGGCGCGCTTCGAAGCCGCGCTCCCCGACGGCGACGAGCCGACGGAGTCGACCACGGCCATCCAGACGCTCGACGAGGAGATCGAGCTTCAGGAGCCGACTCCCCAGCTCGACCGCGGGCGCCTCGCGACGGCCGCCTACCCGACCGTGTCGCGTCGGGCGGCGAAGCGCGCGCGCCGCCGGGGGCAAAGCCGGGGCGACGGCGGCTGAGGTCGGCGCCGCGGTTCGCCGCGGCGCGCGGCGGCGGGGGCTGGGGAGCCCCCCGCCGCGATCCGGCGAAAGGCGCCTGCCGTCAGGCCTCCCCGCCGAACGGCGACTCGTCCGCGATGCGCTGCAAAATGCGGTGGGCGAGCCGCATGAACTGCGCGGTGGCGGGCGAGATCGCCGCGTTCCGGCGGGTGATGAACGCGTAGTGCTCGATGATCGGGGGATCGAGGGGCGCCCAGGTGAGGCCCCGTGCCGCCATGAGCGGCCGGCCCACGTGGTACGACACGAGGGAGTCGCCGATGCCCTGCGCGGCGAGTTCGAGGGCGTGCGTCTGGAACTCGACCTCGACGATCGGGTGGATCGCGATGCCGTCGCGCTGGGCGCGGGTGAGGAGGGAGACGCGCAGCGGATCATCCTGCGACCAGCGTGCCTCCGAGAGGATGAGCGGCCGTTCTGCGAGCGTCGCGATGTCGACCGGCTCGACCGTGTGCGACGGGTCGCGCGAGACGTACACCGCCTGGTCGCTGAAGACCGACGGCGTGAGGGTGAGCTCCCTGTCGTCGACCGGCAGCTGCACGAGACCCGCTTCGAGCCGTCCGTCGCGCACCGCGTCGGCGACCTCCGAGGAGTTCAGGCCCACCACCTGGATGCGCACGCGCGGGTGCCGGGCATGGAAGTCGCGGATGAGGTCGGTGAGGAGGTACAGGTGCGCGCTGTTGAAGGTGCCGAACGACACCGTCCCCTCCTCGATCGAGCGGATGCGGCGGCTCCAGTCGGTGAACTCGCGCAGGTCGGCGAGGGTCTTCTCGGCGAGGGGGATCAGCTGCTTGCCGGCGTCGGTGAGAAGGAGCCCGCGTGAGGTCCTCGTGAACAGCGTCACCTCGAGAGTGCGTTCGAGGACGCCGATCTGCTCCGACAGGCTCGGCTGGGCGATGTGGTTCTCGACGGCGGCCGCGGCGAACGTGCCGTTGCGAGCGGCGGAGAGGAAGTACTCCAGCTGGCGGATGGTGGGCTGGGCCATCCCGTCATCCTTGCTCAAGGTTTCTCCTATGTCCAACCCCGGATAACTAGTGTTGCCCTGTCCTCGCGGCATGAGTTCACTTGACGTTCAACACCACTCACCCGGAGGACACACATGAACCAGCCCCCGCGCACGGCCGTCGTCACCGGCGCGTCGTCCGGCATGGGCCTCGCCACCGCGACGGCTTTCCGCACCGAGGGATGGCGCGTCGTCGGCATCGACGTCGCCGCCCCCGCGGTCGACGACGGGGTGCTCTCCGTCGTGGCCGACGTCCGCTCGCGCGACGACGTGGCCCGCGCACTCGACGAGGTGCTCGCTCCGGGCGACCGCATCGACGCCGTCGCGAACATCGCCGGCGTCTATCCGCCGACGACGCTCGAGAGCTACGACGAGGCCACCTACCGCCGCATCTTCGACATCAACGTCCTCGGCGTCGTCAACGTCGTGGCCGCGGCGCGCCCGCGCATGGGCGACGGCGCGACCATCGTGAACTTCGCCTCCGTCGACGCGTTCACGGTGTCGCCCGGCCAGCTCCTGTACGGCGCGTCGAAGGCGGCGGTCGTCATGCTCACGAAGTCGCTCGCGCTCGAGCTCGCCCCCGCGGGAATCCGCGTCAACGGCATCGCCCCCGGCTGGGTCGCGACGCCGGGGAACGCCGCGACCGGGCGCATGGAAGCCGCGGCCGCGGGCATCCCCCTCGGGCGCGTGGCCCAGCCCGGGGAGATCGCACGATGGACGGTGCTGCTGTCCTCTCCCGACACCACGGCGTTCATGACGGGCGAGACCGTCGTCCTCTCCGGAGGGGACGTCATCCGATGATGCACGCCGGCGATGCCGTCATCATCACGGGGGGCGCCCGCGGCCAGGGCGCCGCGCACGCCGCCCTGCTCGGACGCCCCGGCACGCGCGTCATCCTCACGGACGTCCTCGACGACGAAGGCGAGCGCACCGCGGCCGTCCTCCGCGCCAGCGGTGCACGGGCCGAGTACCACCACCTCGACGTGGCCGACGAGCACTCGTGGGCCGCGCTCGCCGCCGCCCTCTCCGAAGCGCGGGTCCGTGTCCGCGGCCTCGTGAACAACGCGGGCGTGCTGCGGTACGCCCCGATCGCCGACACGACGATGGACATGTGGCGGCTCCACGACCGCATCAACGTGCACGGCGCGTTCCTCGGGATCCGCACCTTCGCTCCCGTCATGGCGGCGAGCGGCGGCGGATCGATCGTGAACATCTCCTCCACCGCCGCGCTCGTCGGGACAGCGGGCTACGCCGCCTACTCGGCATCGAAGGCCGCCCTCATCGGGCTCACCCGCGCCGCGGCCGCGGAGCTCGCACCGGCGGTGCGCGTCAACGCCATCTGCCCCGGCGGCGTCTCGACGGCCATGAACGACGACGAGCCCGCGGGCGGCTCGAGCGCGTCCACGCCGCTCGGGCGGCGTGCGCGCCCCGAAGAGGTCTCGCCGCTCGTCGACTACCTCCTGTCGCCCGCATCGTCGTTCGCCACAGGCGCCGTGTTCCCGCTCGACGGCGGCCTCACCGCCGTCTGACCTCCACCCGAGAGCATCACCCTCATCCCCCGATTGGATCGACCATGTCCCTCCCCACCCTCCTCCGTCGTTCTCTCGTCGTCACGGCGGCCGTCTCCGCCGTCGTGCTCCTCGCATCGTGCAGCTCCGCAGGCGGACCCGCCGCGACCGCCGTCGCCGACGGGTGCGAACCCGTCCACGAGGGGCTCGACACGTACACCGACGGCACGCTCACGGTCGGCGTCCCCGAGAACCTCCCCTACACCCAGACGTCGGGGTCGGATGCGTCGGGCCTCGAGATCGACCTCGTGAAGCGGATGGCCGATGCCGAGTGCCTCGCCGTCGCCTTCGTGCCGATCACCTACGCCAGCGGCGTCCCCATGATCAGCGAGCAGAAGCGCGCCGACATCATCACGGGAGGCTGGTACGTCACGGAGGCGCGTGCGGAGCAGGTCGGGTTCACCTCGCCGACGTTCTACGACTCGATGGGCATCGTCTCCGCCGACGGCGCCACCACCGTCGACGAGCTCGAGGAGATCGGCGCCGTCGGGAGCGGTGCGGGCTTCTCGTGGGAGGCCGACATGAGCGCCGTGCTCGGATCGGACCTGAAGGTCTACCCCGGCACGATCGAGATGAAGCAGGATCTCGCGAGCGGCCGCATCCAGGCGGCCCTCGACGGCTACGCCGTCGCCGTCGCCGCCTACGCCGACACCGACCTCGTCGTGGAGCAGGCGGCGGAGGACGACAGGATCGCGATCACGACCGAGAAGCCGACCATCGCCTTCCCCGTCGCGAAGGAGAACACCGCGCTGTCCGACGCCCTGAGCGAGCTCATCGACGGCTACCGCGAGGACGGCACGCTCGCAGAGGTGCTGGCCGACTACGACCTCCCCGCCGACCTCCTCATCCCGGCCGACGTCGCGGCCGGCTCCATCCGCTGACCGACCGGAGCGCGCCGCCCGCGGTGCGCTCCGGACAGGAGACATCATGAACGCGAGTCCTTTCACCCAGGTCAACGAGACCGCCACGGCCGGCGTCGAGATCGCCGGCCTCTCCAAGAGCTTCGGCAGCAACCTCGTGCTGGACGACATCTCCGTGTCGGTGCGTCCGGGCAGCGTCACGGCGCTGATCGGGCCGTCCGGCTCGGGCAAGAGCACGCTGCTGCGCTGTGTGAACCTGCTCGAGACCCCCGACCGCGGCACCATCACCGTCGGCTCGCAGACCATCGAGGCCGGTCGCCGCGTGCGCGAGAGCGAGCTGCTCGCGCTCCGGCGACAGGTCGGGATGGTCTTCCAATCGTTCAACCTGTTCCCTCACTTCACGGTCCTGCGGAACGTCGCACTCCCTCAGGAGAAGGTCCTCGGACGAAGCAAGGAAGAGGCGGAGGCGCGCGCGCTCACCCTGCTCGACCGCGTGGGACTGAAGGAGAAGGCGCACCAGCACCCCGGGCGGTGCTCGGGAGGGCAGCAGCAGCGCATCGCCATCGCCAGGGCGCTCGCCCTGGGCCCCCGCGCCATGCTCTTCGACGAGCCGACGAGCGCTCTCGATCCCGAAGTCGGCGTGGAGGTGCTCGCCGTCATGCGCGAGCTCGCCGACGCCGGCATGACGATGATCGTCGTCACGCACGAGATGCAGTTCGCGCGCGACGTCGGCGACCACCTGGTCGTCATGGCGGACGGGCACATCATCGAGGAGGGCGATCCCCGCGCCATCATGGCCGACCCGCAGCAGGAGCGCACGCGGCGCTTCCTGAGCGCCGTCCTGGAGCGCTGACGTGGCCGACGCGCTCGCCGCCGTCCTGCTCGGCCTCCCTCTCACGCTGCTCGTCACCGCCGCCGCGTTCTCGATCGGCATCGTCGTCGGCGTCCCCGTCCTGCTCGCGCTCCGATCGAGGTTCCGCCCGCTCGCTCTCGTCATGCGGTTCGCGGTCGACCTCGTCCGCGGGATCCCGCCCATCGTCTGGCTCTTCCTCCTCTACTTCGGCGTCTCGATCGGCACGGTCCGCCTGGACGCCCTCACCGCGGCCATCCTCGGGCTCGGGATCATCTCGAGCGCCTATGTCGCGGAGATGTACCGCGGCGGCTTCGCCATGGTGCCGCGCGGGCAGAGCGAGGCGGCCGCCGCTCTCGGGCTCACGCGGCGGACGTCGTTCGCCATGGTGCTCGCACCGCAGGCCGTGCGCACCGCGCTGCCCTCGCTCACGACATACCTCCTGTCGCTCCTCAAGGACTCGTCGATCGCCTCGACGATCGGCGTGGCCGACATGGTGTTCGCCGCGACGATGTTCGCGCGCCAGAACCCGACGACGGCCGGCATCGTGCCGTTCTTCCTCGCGGCAGGCGTCTACCTCGTGGTAAGCGTTCCCGTCGCGATCGCCGCTCGCCGGCTCGACGCCCGCTTCCGGAAGGACGTGCGATGACCCTCGTCGACTACCTGCCCCGTCTGGGGGAAGGGCTGCTCGTCAGTCTCCAGCTCACCGTGCTGTCGGTCGCGCTGGGCTTCGCGCTCGGCCTGCTGCTCTCGCTCGGCACGACGTCGCGGCGCGGATGGCTGCGATGGCCCGCGCTGATCGTGGTCGAGATCGGGCGCGGCATCCCCGCCCTCGTGGTCCTCTACATCGTCTACTTCGGGCTGCCGGCCATCGGCGTGCTCTTCGAGAACGTCGCCGCGGCCGTCGTCGGCCTCACCTTCACGGCGGCGGCGTACTCGTCGGAGATCTTCCGAGGGGGCATCCAGTCCGTCGCCCGGGGCCAGAGCGAGGCAGCCTCGGCGCTCGGGCTGACCGCGACGACGTCCTTCCTCCGCATCGTGCTGCCGCAGGGACTTCGATCCGCCATCCCGCCGCTCATGGGCCTCGCCATCATGTCCTTCCAGGCGACATCTCTTGCCTACTCGATCTCGGTCAACGAGCTCATGAGCCAGGCGTACCAGGTGAGCACCATCACGTTCGAGTACCTCGCCGTGTACGCCATCACGGGCCTCGTGTTCGCCGCGATCGCCGTCCCCGCCACCTGGCTCTCCGTCGCGGTCGAGCGCAGGCTCGCGCGCGGCTCCCACTGAAACACCGTCAGAAGGAACAGCACATGACCCGCTACTGCGTCATCGGGGCCGGCGCCGCCGGCATCTCCGCCCTCGCGGCTCTGCGCGCCGCCGGCCACGACGTCGACTGCTACGAGAAGACCGACCGGGTCGGGGGCCACTGGCACACCGACTACGACGCGCTGCATCTCATCACCTCGCGCGACATGACGCACTTCGAGGGATTCCCGATGCCCGACCACTATCCGCACTTCCCGCGGCGCGATCAGGTGCGCGAGTACCTCGAGTCGTACGCGCGGCACCACGGCCTGTACGACGTCATCCGGTTCGGCGTCGAGGTCCGCTCGGTCGTCCCCGTGGCCGCCGACGGCCCGGTCGGATCCGACGGCTGGATCGTGACACTCGAGACGGGGGAGTCCCTCCGGTACGACGGCGTGCTCGTGGCGAACGGGCACCTGTGGGACCAGCGGGTTCCCGATATCGCGTCGTCCTTCACCGGCCGGCAGGTGCACTCCGGCTCCTACCGGAGCACGTCCGACATCGAGGGCGACCGCGTTCTCGTCGTCGGCGCGGGCAACTCGGGGTGCGACCTCGCGGTCGACGCCGCGCAGCACCGGCTCGAAGTCGACATCGTCATCCGCAGAGGCACCTACTTCCAGCCGAAGTCGTACTTCGGCGTCCCGCGTCAGGAGGTGCCGTGGATGGCGCAGTTCGCTCCCGACGAGCAGGACCTCATCGCGAGACTCCTCGCACGCGTGTCGATCGGGGAGTGGGACGCCTACCCCGGGATGCCGCGCCCGGAGCACAGGACTCTCGCCGACGGTGCGACCGTGGTCAACAGCCTGCTCCTGTACTGGGTCCAGCACGGGCGCGTCGCGATCCGGCCGGGCATCGATGCCATCGACGGCCGTCTCGTGCGATTCGAGGACGGCACGGAGAAGGAGTACGACACGATCCTGTGGGCGACCGGCTTCCACTCCAGCCTCCCGTTCCTCGACGACGCGCTCGTGCAGCGCCGACGGGGCGCGCCGCTGCGCTACGGCGCGGGTGTCGTCCCGCAGGGGCTGGAGAAGCTCTACTACATCGGGATGGCCGCGCCACGCGGCCCGCAGATCCCCGTCTACGGCGTGCAGACGAAGCTCGCCCTGCGCATGATGGAGCTGCACGAGCGGTCGGGCGGATTCGCCCCGGTCGCCGGCTATCTCGCCGGGCTGCAGGAGGCGGAGGATCGCATCGACATCGTGCGCGCGGTGTGGAACGAGCAGCTCGACGACACCCACCGGCTCCTCGACGCCTTCGCGGCCGCGCGCACGGGCGAACCGGTGGGGTCGGCGGCGGCGGGCTGACCGGGTCGGCGCGGGGCTCAGGCGAGCCCTGCGCCGACCGCGAGGGCGACCGCCTCGGCGCGCGTGCCCACCCCGAGCTTGCGGTAGACCCGCGCGAGATGGAACTTCACGGTGTTCTCGCTGAGCGAGAGCGCCTCGGCGATCTGGCGGTTGCGCCTCCCCTGCGCGAGCAGGCGCAGCACCTCGTCCTCCCGCGGGGCGAGCCCCCACTCGGCGACGTCGACCGGTGATGGCGGGTCGAGCGGCAGCCGCACGTCGAGCTCGGAGCCCCATCCGGGCACGCGGGTGAGCTCGGCGGCGCCTCCCAGCGAGGCGGCCTTCGCCTGCGCGATGTGGAGAGCCGGAGCGTCGGCGTCGACCCCGCCGCGCCCGTCGTCTCGCACGTTGACGAGCAGGTTGCGGCCGTCGCAGTCCCACTGCACCCGCACACGCGTGATGTCGTCCTGGTCGTTCATGGCGAGCACGGCGCTGCGGACGATCGCGCGCGCAGCGTGAGCGACCTCGCCGGGGAGGGCGCGCCCGTCGGCGGGCGGCTCGACGAACTCGATGTCGAGACGCCCGTACTGCGTGAGCGGGCGCAGGTCCGCACGCAGTCGCCGGAAGGCTCTCGCGACCTGCTCCTCCGACACGGTGAGGAGCACGTCGCTCGCCGTCTTCGTGCGCACGAGGGCGTCGGCGACGAGGTCGGCGACGGCGGTGCGCGCCCGTCGATCGTCGATGGTGCGGCCGCGCAGCACCGCGAGGAACGACTCGAGGTCGGTGGCGTGGCGCTCGGTGAGCTCGGTGGTCACCCGCACGCGCTCCGCCGACACCGCGCGCGATTCGACGGGCTGCGACGGGTCGGCATGGCCGACGAGCTGCCGGATGTGCAGGGCCGTCGTCTCCCAGACGGTCTCCACGAGCTCGTCGACGGCCGCGTCCGCCGGGGGATCGGCGTCGCAGAGGACGAGGACTGCGCCGGTCGACGCCTCCCACGCGCGCACGCTGCGTTCGGCGCCGGCGATCACGGCGGTGCGCACGGCGTCTCCCGCTCGCAGGCGCCGGCGCACGTCGGCCATCTCGTGGATGGTCACGGCCTCGGTGATGCCCGTGTCGCCGGCCTTCTTCTGCGGACGTCCCGTGCAGTCCTCCGTGAAGATCACGAGCGCCCGGTGGGGGAGCATCGCGCGCAGGCCGTCGCTGAGCTTCTCTGCGACGCCGAGGAGCGGTGCGGTGGCGACGTCTCCGAACGCCCGGAGGAGTTCGACGGCGGTGCGCGGGATGGTGGTCTCCATCACCCCAGCGTACGTTCCGCCCACCCGTTCGGGTAGTGGATCGACCGTGTCGGGTGGTGCTCCGCCATCCGTCGGTCCCGCAGGCTCGTCCCATGGACGCCGTCGAGATCGCCGAACCGGACGCACGGGCCGGGCTGGCGCTCGCCCGGCAGGAGCTGGACGCGGCGCTCGCCGCAGTGGACCCCTCTGCGGTCGCATCGGCGGCGAGGGCCGTCGCCGGGGCGGATCGCGTGTTCGTCCTCGGGCTGGGCCGCTCGGGCATCGCGCTGCGTGCGCTCGCGATGCGGCTCATGCACCTCGGGATCGAGGCGCACGTCGTCGGCGAGACGACCGCGCCCGCGGTGCGGCCGGGCGACGTGCTCGTCGTCGCGTCCGGCTCCGGCACGACCGCGTCGGTCGTGCGGTCGACCGAGAAGGCCGCCTCCCTCGGGGTGCGCATCGTGGTGCTCACGGCCGCTCCAGGGTCGCCGCTCGCGGCCGCCTCCGACCTCGTCGTCGCCGTGCCGGCCGCGGTGAAGACCGATCACGGCGGCAGCGCGTCGCGCCAGTACGCCGGCAGCCTCTTCGAGCAGGCCGTGCTCGTCGTGGGCGACGCGCTCTTCCATGCGCTCTGGACGGCGTCGGGCACCTCGGCCGAGGAGCTGTGGACCCGTCACGCGAACCTCGAATGACCCCCTGTTGAAAGGAACCCCCATGACGAAGCTGCAGGTCGCGATCGACCTCCTCACCACCGACGCCGCGCTCGACCTCGCGGGCCGCGTGGCGCCTCACGTCGACATCATCGAGCTCGGCACGCCGCTCATCAAGCACGAGGGGCTCTCGGTCATCCGCGCCGTGAAGGACGCTCACCCCGACAAGACCGTCTTCGCCGATCTCAAGACGGCTGACGCGGGTGCGCTCGAGGCAGAGATCGCGTTCGACGCGGGCGCCGACCTCATCACGGTGCTCGGCACGGCCGACGACTCCACGATCGCCGGCGCCGTGGCGGTGGCGAAGGAGAAGGGCAAGGGCGTCGTCGTCGACCTCATCGGCGTCGCCGACAAGGCGGGTCGCGCCCGCGAGGTGCACGCCCTCGGCGCCGAGTTCGTGGAGTTCCACGCGGGCCTCGACGAGCAGGCGCAGCCCGGATTCAGCCTCGACACCCTCCTCGCGGCCGGCACGGCGTCGGATGTGCCGTTCTCGGTGGCGGGCGGCGTCGGCCCCGCCACGATCGACGCGGTCCGCTCCGCCGGTGCCCGCGTCGCGGTCGCGGGCGGGGCGATCTACGGGGCGGCAGACCCGGGCGCGGCAGCGGAGCAGCTGAAGGCCGCCCTCGCCTGAGCATCGGCGACGGACGGCTGTGCCGGACGCGACCGGGGGGCGCGTAACCGCGCTCCCGGTCGGCTGTCAACGGCGTGCGGCCCTCCGCCTCCGGCCGTAGCGTCGGATGGCATGATGCGCCCGCTGCCCTTCGACATCGCCCCCTGGAGCGTCGGCCTCTCCGGCGTCGACGCCGAGCGGATGGGGCACCGCGAGTCGGTGTTCGCCCTGTCGAACGGGCACATCGGATGGCGCGGCTCCCTCGACGAGGGCGAGCCCAGGGGCACGACGGGAGCCTTCCTCAACGGCGTGCACGAGACCCATCCCATGCCGTATGCGGAGGACGGCTACGGCTATCCCGAGGAGGGGCAGAGCGTCGTCAACGTGGCCGACGGCCGCGTCATCCGACTGCTCGTGGACGACGAGCCGTTCGACGTCGGCAGCGGCGAGCTCGTCGTGCACGAGCAGCGGCTCGATCTGCGGGGCGGGGTCCTGCACCGTCACGTCACGTGGACGTCGCCGGCGGGTCGCACCGTGCGCATCGCGTCGACGCGCCTCGTTTCCTACGCCCACCGGGCTGTCGCCGCGGTGCGCTACATCGTGACAGCCGTCGACGGCGCCGCAACGGTCACGCTGCTGTCGGAGCTGGCCGCGAACGAGGCCATCCCGGGACTCCACCCCGACGACCGGGTGCAGGCGGCCCTCGATCGGCCGTTCGAGAGCGTCGACCACCACATCATCGGAACGACCGCGACGCTCGTGCACCGCACGCGGCGCAGCGGGATCGCGGTCGCCGTCGCGATGGACCACGTCGTCTCGCCCGCTGTCGATCAGCGCGTCGAGACGTCGCCCGACCTCGCCCGCACCACCATCGCCATCCGCCTGGGCGCGGGCGAGCGGCTCGAGGTCGTGAAGCTCGTCGGCCACGCCTGGTCGGCCGACGCCGCGCCGGACGCACTGCGCGACCGGGCCGAGGCCGCCGTCGCGGATGCCGCACGAGCCGGGTGGGACGAGCTCGTCGCCGGGCAGCGCGCGGCGCTCGACGACTACTGGCAGTGCGCCGACGTCGTCGTCGACGGGCAGCCCCGTCTTCAGCAGGCCGTGCGGTTCGCGCTGTTCCACGTCTTCCAGGCGTCCGCGCGGATCGAGAGCCGATCGGTCCCCGGCAAGGGACTCACGGGGGCGGGCTACCAGGGGCACACGTTCTGGGACTTCGAGGCGTTCGTGCTCCCCGTGCTGACGGCGACCGCGCCAGACTCCGCGGCGCAGGCGCTCCGATGGCGCCGCGCGGGGCTCGACGCCGCGCGGGCGCGGGCGCGGCAGCTGCGTCTGGCGGGGGCCGCCTTCCCGTGGCGGACGATCGACGGGACGGAGTCGTCCGGCTACTGGCCGGCGAGCACCGCGGCGTTCCACGTCGGCGCCGACATCGCGGGCGCCGCGATGCATCACGTGGAGGCGACGGGCGACGCCGCCTTCGAGCGCGACATCGCCCTCGAGCTGCTCATCGAGACGGCACGGCTGTGGATGTCGCTCGGGCACCGCGGTGCCGACGGGCGATTCCACATCGACGGCGTCACGGGGCCGGATGAGTACTCCGCGCTCTGCGAGGACAACGTCTACACGAACCTGCTCGCCGCGCGGAACCTCGTCGGCGCCGCCGACGCGGCGGACCGTCATCCCGCCGCAGGGCGCGCCCTCGGGGTGGACGAGGGCGAGAGCAGGCAGTGGCGGTCCGCGGCGCGCGACATGGCGGTGCCGTTCGACGAGCGCCGCGGCGTGCACGCGCAGTCGGCGGGCTTCACCGATCGGGAGCGATGGGATTTCGCGGCGACCGAGCGCTATCCGCTGCAGGAGAACCACCCCTATGTCGAGCTGTACCGCACGCAGGTCGTGAAGCAGGCGGATCTCGTGCTGGCGCTCGTGTTCGCGCACGACGCCTTCACGCCCGAGGAGAAGGCGGCGGCGTTCGCCTACTACGAGCCGCTCACGGTGCGCGACTCGTCGCTGTCGGCCGCTGCGCAGTCCGTGATCGCGGCGGAACTGGGACACCTGGAGCGGGCAGCGGACTACCTCGCCGAGACGGCGCTCATCGACCTCGACGACCTGCAGGGCGATACCGCGCTCGGCGTTCACCTCGCCGCCCTCGCCGGCGTATGGATGGCGGTGGTCGCGGGGTTCGGCGGGTTCCGCGACGGGGCCGACGGCATCGTCTTCGCCCCGCGGCTGCCGCCCGACGTCGACCGGCTCGCCTTCGGCATCCGCGTGCAGGGACGCACCCTGCGGCTCGAGATCGAAGCCGACCGCACCGTCTACCGGCTGACGGGCGGCGGCGTTCCTCTCACGCTGCGCCACTTCGGCGAGCCGATCGTCGTCGAGTCCGAGCGGCCGATCGAAGCGGCGACGCCTCCGCTGCCGGAGACGGGGCCGGTGCCGTCTCCGCCGCCCGGTCGCGAGCCGCGCGGGTTCCGCGACGCGCTCGCGCGGTGACGGCACGTTAGCCTGCAGGGCGAGGAGGCCCGATGGAGTCGATCTGGACGCCGGGAAGCCGCCGACGACGGGAGCAGCCGATCGTGTCGGTGCGGGCGGCCGACGATGCACCGGCGCCCGGACGGCGGTGGCCGGCGAGCATCCCGGCCGTGCGACAGGTGCTGCGCGACGGCCTGGAGCTCGACCCCGGTGTGACGTTCCTCGTCGGCGAGAACGGCAGCGGGAAGTCGACGATCGTGGAGGGGATCGCGATCGCCTACGGCCTCTCGCCCGAGGGCGGATCGCGCCAGGCGATGCACAGCACGCGCCCGACGGAGTCGCCGCTGTCGGACTGGATCCGCCTGCGCCGCGGCATCGGCGCGAGCAGATGGGGCTTCTTCCTCCGCGCCGAGACGATGCACTCGTTCTACACGTACCTCGAGGAGAACCCTTCGACGGGGGCTCCCGACACGCCGTTCCACGAGATGAGCCACGGCGAGTCGTTCCTCGCGCTGCTCGACAGCCGTTTCGACGAGCCGGGCTTCTACTGCCTCGACGAGCCAGAGGCCGCCCTGTCGTTCTCCTCCACGCTCACCCTGATCGCCGTGCTCCAGCGCATCGCGCAGGAGGGCGGCCAGGTGCTGTGCGCGACCCACTCTCCCGTGCTCGCCGCATTGCCGGGTGCCCGCATCCTCGAGGTCGGGGAGTGGGGCGTCCGGCCGGCGGAGTGGGAGGACCTCGAGCTCGTGCACCACTGGCGCTCGTTCCTCGACAGCCCGCCGCGATACCTCCGGCACCTGCTCGGCTGAGCAGGCGCGGCCGTCAGCCGCGGACGAGCTGCTGCAGAACCCAGGCGTTGCCGTCGGGGTCCACGAAGCGCACGAAGCGGCCCCAGGGCTGCTCATCGACGCCGTCGGCCTCGATGCCGCGCTCGGTCAGGTAGGCGAGCGCGGCATCCGCGTCGTCGACGACGAGCTGCACGTTGCGCAGGGTGCCGGGTTCGTCGTCCGAGATGCCGTCGCCGAACGCGATGGAGCACGCCGACCCGGGCGGCGTGACCTGCACGAACCGCAGCGCGTCGTGGACGCGCTGATCGTGGTCGACGTTCCAGCCGAGGGCGTCGCCGTAGAACGCGACGGCGCGGTCGGTGTCGGAGACGGGGACGAAGACGAGCTCGATGCGGAAATCCATGGGGGCCTCTTCTCTCTCGCCCCGAACCTACGGCGGATCGGCCTTCCACGGAACGGGCTTCTGCGCCCCCGGTCTCGGCGGACGATCGCAAATCACATCCGGTATTCCCCGTCAAGGGCCGTTCCTGAGAGCGGCGGAGTGCTTTCGCGCGCATAGACTTCCCGGGCGGGCGGACCCGACGCCCGTGTGATCGGCGTCGCCGGGGGTGCTCGTGCACGGGGGATGGAGACGCGATCGCATCCGCCTGCCCCCGGAAGGCCCCATGCCCCTCACTGCTGTCGCCCAGCGTCCCGCCACGACCCTCGCCGACGCCGCCCACGAGAGACTCGCCGAGGAGATCCTGTCCGGCCGCTTCGCGGAAGGGGAGACCCTCGACCTCTCCGAGCTAGCCGGTCAGCTCGGGATCTCGCGGATGCCCGTGCGCGAGGCGTGCGTGAGGCTCGCGGCCGACGGTCTCGTCGAGATCGAGCCGAGTCGGTGGACGCGGGTCGCGCACGTCACGGCGAAGACACGGGAGGATGCGCGTCAGCTGCTCGCCAACCTCCTCGGCATGATGCTCTGGATGGCGCTGCCCGCGGACGAGGGGGCCGACCGGCTCGCGGCGCACTCCGCCGATCTCCGCGCGGCCGAGGAGGCGGACGAACTCCTCGAGACGCTGCGCGCGCTTGCGGCGGATCTGGTGGAGCTCGCGGGGAACGACCCTCTCGCGCGCATCTGGCGCGACACCGAGCGGACCATCCGGTACCACCTGCGCGACGGGGTCGTGCCCGTTCGCCGCCGGCAGTCTGCGCTCGCCGACGCCCTCGATGCGAAGGATCCCGAGCGGGCGGCACGCGCCGTGCGCGGAATCTGCGGCTGACGCCGGGGCCGCGCGGATCTGTACGCTTGTACGCATCCCTTCGATCCGAGAGCGCACTTCCGTGACCCGCAGCATCCTCCGGCGCCGCAACGCGCTCTTCGTCCTGTTCTTCCTGCCCGGAATCGGCATCGCCTCGTGGGTCACCCGCACGCCCGAGGTGCGCGAGCTGGTCGGGGCGCGCACCGACCAGATGGGCTACATCCTCTTCGGGCTGTCGATCGGTTCGATGATCGGCATCCTCAGCTCCGGCCTGCTCGTCGCGCGCCTCGGCACGCGCATCGTCATCGCCGCGGGAACGGCGAGCGCAGCGCTCGGCGTCGCGACGGTGGGCGCGGGGGCCTTCCTCGGGGACGGCGTGGTCGTCGCCATCGGCCTCGGTCTCTTCGGGCTCGGGATGGGCGGGGGAGAGGTTGCGCTCAATGTCGAGGGCGCCGAGGTCGAGCGCGCCATCGGCCGCTCGGTGATGCCGCTCATGCACGGCTTCTTCAGCCTCGGGACGGTCGTCGGCGCCGTCGTCGGGATGCTCCTCACCGCCGTCGCCTTCCCCGTCTGGATCCATCTCGTCGTCGTCGGCGCCCTCATCGCCGTCGTGCTCGTCGCCGCCGTCCGGGCCATCCCCGGCGGAAACGGGCGGAGCGTCCGGACGGGCGAGCGGGCGCCGCGGCCGGCCGTGTGGAAGGACCCCGGACTTCTGCTCGTCGGCGGGATCATCCTCGCCCTCGCGATGGCCGAGGGGAGCGCCAACGACTGGCTGCCGATCCTCATGGTCGACGGCCACGGCTTCGACGAGGCGCTCGCCGCCGCCGTCTACGCGGTGTTCGCCGCGGCCATGACGCTCGGCCGCTTCGTCGGCGGGTGGTTCGTCGACCGCTTCGGCCGCGCCGCCGTGCTCGGCGGCAGCGCGCTCCTCGGGGCGATCGGGCTCGCCGTCGTGATCTTCGTCGACAGCCAGGTCGGGGCCGCCGCCGCCGTCGTCCTGTGGGGGATCGGCGCCTCGCTCGGCTTTCCCGTCGCGCTCTCGGCGGCGGGCGACTCGGGCGACCCGTCCGAGACCGCGGCGCGCGTGTCGTTCGCGGCGACGATCGGCTACATCGCGTTCCTCGTCGGACCGCCCGTGCTGGGAGTGCTCGGCGAGCACTACGGGCTGCGCGCGGCCATGATCGTCGTCCTCGCTCTGGTCGCCGTCGCGATCTTCCTCGCTCCCGCCGCCCGCACCCCCGCCGAGCGGATGGCCGCGCGTCGCTGAGCCGGTCAGCCGGAGGGTTGCGCCCGTCCGGCCGCGATGGCAGGGGCGATCCGGTCGAGGTGGCTCCGGATGAGCGCGGAGAAGTCGATCCTCCCGCCTGTCACCACCCACTGGAGCTGGAGGCCGTCGCTGACCGCGATGCACTCGCGGGCGAGGGCGCGGTAGTCGATGTCGCGCCGCAGCGCGCCCGCCTCGGCTTCTGCGTCGAACAGCCCGGCGATGTCCTCGACCACCCGCTCGTAGCGCCGGGCGAAGAGCTCGTGGGCGGGACTGGAGGGGTCCGCGGTCTCTGCGGAGACGAGCACGAAGAGGTCGATCAGCCCGGGGTCGGCGGCGAACGTGTCGGCGATGGACTGCAGCAGTCGCAGCGTGCGCGTGCCATCCGGCTCTCCCTCGGCGGCTTCCGCGATCTGCTGCGCGACGTCGAACCGATGTTCGACGATCGCGAGGAGAAGATGCTGCTTGGTCGGGAAGTGGTGGGTGAGGCCCGGCGTGGTCACCCCCACCTCGCGAGCGATCTCCGCGAGGGACGTCTGGGAGTACCCGGCGTCCGAGAAGCGCCGGGCGGCGACGGCAAGGATCCGCTGACGTCGTTCGAGCCCCACCGCGTAGGGGCCCCGCCTGGATCCGCCTTCTCCCACCCGACCAGGGTAGGGCGATGATCGCCACTCGAAAAACCTGCATCTAAGGTTTTCGCCGTCTAGGCTCCAGGTGCGCCACCTCCCGACCGGCGCCTGCGAAGGAGCACCCCATGGCCGAGCGCCGCTGTCGCCAACTGCGCGTGGAACATGCGATCCGACCGGGAGCGGTCGACGCCGATGCGCCGCGGTTCTCGTGGATCGCCGACCACGCGCAGACCTCCTACCGCATCGAGGTCTCCGACAGCGCGGGTGAGGCGGTGTGGGACTCGGGTCGTGTGCAGAGCGCCGAGACGTCGCTCATCGCGTACGCGGGAACGCCGCTCACCGCCCTCGAGGACTACCGGTGGCAGGTGACGAGCTGGTCGGGGGAGCGGGAGGCCCTGGTCGGCCGGTCGGAATTCGGCACGGCCCCCGATCTGACACGGTGGGGCGCCTCGTGGATCCAGCCCGTGCAGGAGCCTGCGCTGGTGGAGCGATGGACGCTGCAGGACTGGATCCGCGGCGCGGGGCCGGACTCCGATCCGGAGGGCCGCCTTCGCCCTGTCCAGCTGATCCGGCAGGCGTTCGCGCTCGGGGAGATGCCCGTCAGGGCCCGTCTCCTCATGACGGCGGAAGGCGTCTACTCCGCCTGGCTGGGCGGTGCCGCTGTCGGAGACGAGGTGCTCGCCCCGGGCTACGACAGCTACGGGCACCGCGTCAGCGTGCAGACCTACGACGTCGCGGCGAATCTCAGGCCGGGCGCGAACGTGCTCGCCGTCGTACTGGCCGACGGATGGTGGGCCGGGCGCATCGGCCTGACGGGATCCAGCGCGCAGTTCGGCGACCGCACGGCGCTCACGTGGGAGCTGCATCTCGCGTTCGAGGACGGCCGCCGCGAGGTCATCCGCTCGGGCGCGCAGAGCCGGAGCGCGCCCGGGCCCTGGAAGTATGCGGATCTGTTCGTGGGCGAGAAGTACGACGCACGTCGCGCGCTCGATTGGACGTCGCGCTCGTTCGACGACAGCGGATGGGCGCCCGTCATCGACCGCGGCGCGGACGTCGCGCGGCTCGTCCCGTTCCGCGGCGAGCCGATCCGACGGGTCGCCGAACTGCCGGCCGTGTCGACGACCCCGACGCCGGAGGGATGGATCGTCGACTTCGGGCAGGTGATCGCCGGACGCGTGCGTCTGAGCATCCCGGTCGTCGACGCGGGTTCTGAGGTCCGCATCGAGCACACCGAGACGCTCGACGCGGACGGGAACTGGTTCACGAACATCGTGGGCATCAACAAGGAGCAGGCTGACGTCTACGTCTCCGACGGCTCCGCGGCGGTGTGGGAGCCGGAGTTCACGTTCCACGGCTTCCGGTACGCACGCATCCGCGGGCTCGACCGCGTGCAGACGGACGACGCCGTGGCCGTCGTGATCGCCAGCGATGTCGAGTACACGGGCAGGTTCACCACGTCGGACGCCCGCCTGAGCCGCCTCCACGAGAACGTCGTCTGGAGTCAGCGGGGGAACTTCCTCTCGGTGCCGACCGACTGCCCTCAGCGCGAACGTGCCGGATGGACGGGAGAGATGCAGGTCTTCGCCCCCGCCGCGACGAACAACGCGAGAGTGCTCCCTTTCGTCTCCCGATGGCTCGACAACCTCCGGGCGGACCAGCTCCCCGACGGGCGCGTGCCGATCTTCTCGCCGCGCTCGCCGGTCGACGAGGAAGCAGCACAGGCGGGACAGGGGTTCGGGTCCATCGTCGCCGCGGCGGGGTGGAGCGACGCGATCGTCGTCGTGCCGTGGACGCTGTACGAGCGCACGGGAGACGTCCGGATCCTCGAGGAGAACTTCCCCGCGATGCTCGCGTGGGTCGATTACCAGACCCGCACCGCCGCGGAGGAGCTGCATCCGACGCTGCAGGGAGTCGAGCTCGCCCCCGAGCGCCGTCGGCGACAGGCGCTGCTCTACAACACGGGCGAGCACTTCGGCGACTGGCTGACGCCCTCGACGATGGCGGGCAGGCCGACGCACGAGGCGATCGGCATCGCGCCTGCGCTCACCTCCGAGCTGGTGGCCCCAATGTTCCAGGCGCACAGCCTCACGCTCGCCGCGCGTGTCGCCGGCGTCCTGGGAGAACCCGCGAGGGGTGCCGAGCTCGCCGACCGAGCCGCGAGGGTGCGGGCCGCATTCGCCGACGAGTACGTCGGCGACGACGGCTCGCTGCCCGTCGAGCTGCAGGGGATGTACGCGCTCGCGCTCGGTCTCGACATGCTCCCTCCCGGACGGCGGCAGGTCGCCGGCGACCGGCTCGCGCACCTCGTGCGCGCGAACGGCGGCCGGCTCGACACGGGGTTCCTGTCGATGCCCTACCTGCTCGACGCGCTGTGGGACAGCGGCCATCGCGACCTCGCCCGTGTGGTGCTCTGGCAGGCCGAGGCCCCCTCGTGGCTCTACGAGGTCGACAACGGGGCGACCACGATCTGGGAGACGTGGGACGGCGTCGCCCCCGACGGCACGATCCGCGAGATGTCGTTCAACCACTACGCGTTCGGCTGCGTCGACGACTGGCTGTTCCGCAGGCTGGCCGGTATCGCACCGACATCCCCGGGCTGGCGGACGGCCCGCATCGAACCGGACCTCGCCTGCGGGCTCGACGTCGTCGATGCCGCGGTCGACACTCCCTACGGGCCGATCGCGGTCCGCTGGGAGCGTCGCGCGGAGTCGGCGAGCCTCCATGTCGACATCCCCTTCGGAGTCGACGCGCAGCTCGTCCTCGACGACCACTCCGTCCCGCTCGCGCCGGGTCGCACCGACATCCCCGTCGTCGACCTCGCACCGGCCGTCGCCCTCTGAGCCTCGCCTCCCTTCCCACCCGTTCGTTCAAAGGAGAACATCCGTGTCCCGCATCGTCACATCCGTCCATCGGACATCCGTTGGAGCGCAGGGGAAGCCGAAGCTCGGCTTCCTCCTCCTGCTCGCCGCCGCCGTCGCATCCGCCAACGGCGCGCTGCTCGCGATGGCCATCCTCACGCTGTCCCTGAAGGCCTCGGAGGTCGACGCGGAGGGCGCGACGACGGTGCTGTCGATCGTCGTCGGCGTCGGCAGCGTGTTCTCGCTCGTCGGATATCCCGTGATCGGGCGGCTGAGCGATCGCACGCTCGCCCGCATCGGGCGCCGCCGTCCGTACCTGTTCACGGGTGCGGCGCTGTTCGCCGCGGGCGCTGGCGTCACGGTCGTCGCATCGACGGTGCCGGTGCTCACGGCGGGGTACGTCATCACGACCCTCGGGTTCGTGAGCGCGCTCGTCGGCGCGACGGCGCTCGTGCCCGATCAGGTCGCTGCGGAGCATCGCGGTCCGGCGTCGGCCATGCTCGGGCTCGGCGCGCCGATCGGCGCGCTGCTCGGGATCCTCCTCGCCACCCTCATGCAGCCGAACCTCGTCGCCATGATCCTGCTGCCGTCGGGCGTCGCCGTCGCGGCCGTGCTCGCCCTCGCGCTCGCCGTGTCGGACGAGGCGATCACACGCGATCAGCGGCCGTCGTTCTCGGCGCGCGAGTTCCTCGGCACGTTCTGGGTGAACCCGTTCCGGCACGCGGCGTACGGCTGGGCGTGGTGGAGCCGCCTCATGATCTTCTTCGGCGTCGCCGCGGTCAACGCCTATCAGGCGTTCTACCTGATCATGGTGCACCACATCGATCCGGCGACGGTCGGCACGTCCATCCTCGTCGGCGGCGTCATCTCGACCGGGCTGTCGATGGTGTTCGCGCCGCTGCTCGCCAAGCTCTCCGACCGGGTCGGGCGCCGCAAGCCGTTCGTCATCGCCTCGGCGGTCGTCTTCGCCGTCGGCCTGGGCGTGGTCGCGACCGCGACGACGTATCCGATGTTCCTCGTCGCCCTCGCCATCATCGGCATCGGGCAGGGCGTCTACTTCGCCGTCGACTACGCGCTCATCATGGAGGTGCTGCCCGACCCGCAGAACCCCGCGAAGGACCTCGGCATCATGAACCTCGCCAGCTCGCTGCCGTCGTCGATCGTCCCCGCCGTCGCGCCCGCCCTGCTCGCGATCGGGGCGAGCGCGGCGAACCCGCAGAACTTCGCCGCCCTGTTCCTCGCGGGCACCGCCGCCGCGGTCCTCGGAGCGCTGCTCATCCTCCCTATCAGGGGAGTCCGATAATCCCACGGCGTTTGGAATTCCGCTCGCCGGCCCGTACGCTCTGAAAAACCAATGGTGTTGTGAATTTCGGAGGCGACGATGCGAGTACCGGCATTCCCCTCGGTCTCGGTGCTGGCGAGCGAGGAGCCGACGACGCCCGGCAGCCGCGGGCCCTACCGGAAGACGGTGCTCACGCGCGAGGCCATCCTGCGTGCCGCCATGGACGTCTTCGCGACCCGCGGCTACCGGGCCGGCTCGATGCGCGAGATCGCCGAGCGCGTGGGGATGGATCAGACGAGCATCCTCCACCACTACCCGACGAAGGCCGCGCTCCTCCTCGCGGTCATGGAGGAGCGCGACCGTCGCGCCGACGAGCTCATCGAGGCGGAGCACCCGCAGACGCTGGGTGAAGTGCCGGAGGCGTTCCTCGCCCTGGCTCGCAGCAATGCCGACACTCCCGGCGTGATCCAGCTCTACAGCGTGCTCGCCGCGGAGTCGGTGACGCCCGACCATCCGCTCGGCGATTACTTCCGCGACCGCATCGCGCGCGTTCGCACGGGCTTCGCCGCGTGGTTCGCCGAGCTCGACACGGAGGGGCTCCTCCGCGACGGCGTCGATCCCGCGTTCGCGGCGTCGTCGTTCCTCGCCCTCTGGGAGGGCGCGCAGCTCCACGGCCTCATCGACGGCTCAGGCGGCGACGTCACCGAGACCCTCTCCCGCTCTCTGCGTCTCCTCGTCCGCGACGAGGCGTTCCCGCTCGAGGCCGTCCCCCTCGACGCCGTCCCCCTCGACGACGAGAGGCGTCCCTCATGACCGTCATCCCCCTCACCGCCGACTGGCGGGTGCGCGAGCCCGTCGGACCCTTCACGGGCGTCTTCGGCGAGACCGCGACCCGCACCGTGCGCCTGCCCCACGACGCGCTGCGCGACGAGACGCGATCGCCCGACGCGCCGGGCAAGGGCGCGGGCGCGTACTACCCCCGCGGGGCCTACACGTACCTCAAGACGATCGATGTGCCGGAGGAATGGCGCGGCAGGACGGTCGCCCTCGAGGTGCAGGGCGCGTTCCGCCGTGCGCAGGTGTTCGTCGACGACGAGCTGGCGGGCAACAGGGCCGACGGCTACGCGCGGTTCCTCGTCGACCTCACTCCGTACCTGCGGTTCGGGGGCACGTCGACGCTGCGCATCGAGGTGCGCGCGGGAGAGGACTCGCGGTGGTACTCCGGCGCGGGCCTGCACCGCCCCGTCCTGCTCCACGTGGACGAGCCCGTGCACATCGTGCCGGACGGCGTCCGCATCGACACCGTCCGCATCGAGGACGACCAGGCGGTCGTCGAGTACGCGACGACCGTGCGCAGCACGGAGCGAGCGACGCGCACCGTGCGCATCCGCTCGGAGGTCATCGCGCCCGACGGGGCGGTCGTCGAGCGCGACGAGACGCCGATCACCCTCGCACCCGGCGAGACGGGTGTCGTCCGGCAGCGCTTCTTCATCGTCGATCCGCGGCTGTGGGGCCCAGAGAACCCCGCGTTGTACCGCTCGTCGGTGCGGATCGTCGACGGCGGCGATGCCGTCGAGCAGCGATTCGGCATCCGCACGATCACGGTCGACCCCCGCAAGGGACTGCGCATCAACGGCGAGCCCGTGCTGCTGCGCGGCGCGTGCGTGCACCACGACAACGGCCCGCTCGGCGCAGCCGCGATCGGCCGCGCAGAGGAGCGCCGCATCGAGCTGCTGCGGGCAGCCGGCTTCAACGCGATCCGCGCATCGCACAACCCGGTCTCCGTCGCGATGCTCGACGCCTGCGACCGGCTCGGCATGCTCGTCGTCGACGAGGCGTTCGACATGTGGACCCGCTTCAAGACGCCCTACGACTACGCGGCGGAGTTCCCGCAGTGGTGGGCGGCGGACCTCGAGGCGATGGTCGCGAAGGACCGCAACCATCCCAGCGTCATCCTGTACTCCCTCGGCAACGAGATCGCCGAGGTCGGCACCCCGCACGGGGCCCGCTGGGCGCGGCGGATGGCCGAGCACGTCCGGGCGCTCGACCCTTCGCGGCCGATCACGAACGGCGTGAACGCCCTGCTCGCCGCCATCGACGAGGTGCCGCAGATCGTCGAGGAGCGGGGCGGGCTCAACGCCGCAGCGACGGGAGGCGACGACCTCTTCAACGCCGTGGGCGCGAGCGAGGCCGCGAGCGCCCGCATCGAGGAGTCGAGCGCGGTGCTCGACGTGCTCGGGCTGAACTACGCCGATGCGCGATACGCCGCCGACGCGGTCGCGCATCCCCACCGGGTCATCGTCGGATCGGAGACGTTCGCCGCGCAGATCGGCAGGCTGTGGCCGCTCGTCGTCGCGAACGACAACGTCATCGGCGACTTCACCTGGACGGGCTGGGACTACCTCGGCGAGGTCGGGATCGGCTCCGCGCAGTACGCCGACGACGCGGGCGCGTCGGGGCAGCTCGAGCGCGAGTTCCCCTGGCTCACGGCGTGGTCGGGCGACCTCGACATCACGGGATGGCGGCGGCCGGTGTCGTACTACCGCGAGATCGTCTACGGTCTGCGGAGCGAGCCCTACATCGCCGTTCGGCGACCGTCGCGCCACGGCGTCGAGGTCGTGAGCCCGTCGCCGTGGGCGTGGAGCGACTCCGTGTCGTCGTGGACGTGGACCGGATTCGAGGGCGTGCCCGTCGAGGTCGAGGTCTACGCCGCGGCCGAGAGGGTCGTGCTGCTGCAGGGCGGCGTCGAGGTCGGGCGTGCCGAGGTCGGCACCGAGCGGCCCCGTCTCGCCGTCGTCTCCACGACCTACCGTCCGGGCGAGCTCACGGCGGTCGCCTACGACGGCGACAACGAGGTCGGGCGCACGGTGATCCGCACGGCGGACACGCCCCGTCTGGCGGCGACGGCCGACCGCGTCGAGCTGGCGGCCGACGATGCCGACCTCGCGTTCGTCGCGATCGAGCTGCGCGACGCCGACGGCGTGCTCGCGGCCGACGCCGAGGCGGAGGTCGAGGTGACCGTCGAAGGGTCAGGCGTCCTCGCGGGGATGTGCAGCGCGCGGCCTGCGACGACGGAGCGCTTCGACGCGTCGACCTGGCGCACGTTCGACGGGCGCGCGCTCGCCGTGGTCCGACCGGATGGCGAGGGCGACATCACGGTGCGCGTGCGTGCGGCGGGCGAGGAGGTCGTGCTCGCCCTGCGGGCGGGCTGACGTCGCGCAGACCGTCGGTGTCAAGGGACCCGACAGGAGCGACGGCGCGGGCGACGATCGGTTGATGCTCCGGTTCCTGGGTCGTGCCCTCGCCGTCGGCTTGCGCGCGCTGCAGCGCGTCCGGGGGGACCGGCCCGGGTGCCGCGGTGGGCGCGCGATCTCCGCGAGCCGGCCTATCGCGCGGTGCAGGCGCGTTCCGCGGGATCGGCGCGCGCTGCGCAGGACGCACTGCATCGCGAGTGACGCACGGCGTCACGGTTCTCAACGGGCTGTCACAGCGGATGGCGGTGGCGGCCCGGTCGCGTAGCCTCGCTGCATCGCGACGTGCCCGAGAGGTCGAAGGGAACGGGTTCATACCCCGGTGCTCGCAGGTTCGAATCCTGCCGTCGCGTCGAATGCTCCCGCCCGCCGGTTCGAGGATGACTGTGCGGGTCCCGCGCGCCGTGGCCCGTTGGCGCTGTTGGTTCTCGGATCCCCGTCGCCCGTCGGTGCTGTCGGTTCTCAGATCGTGGCGGCTCAGAACGGCGGCGGGTCGCCGTCGGGGGTGAAGCGGAGGGTGGGGGCGGGGATGTCGGTGTAGGTGCGTCCGGTGGGGGAGGTCCAGTGGAGGATGCCGCCGGGTTTCTGGTGCACGGTCCAGGCGGAGTGGTGTTTGAGGGTGTGGTGGCTTTCGCAGAGGTAGGCGAGGTTGCAGATGCAGGTGGGGCCGCCGTGGTGGTGGTCACGGGTGTGGTCGGTGTCGGTGGTGCGGGTGCGGATGGGGGTGCGGCAGCCGGGGAAGCGGCAGTGCTCGTCGCGGGCGGTGAGGTAGCGGCGTTGCGCGGTGGTGGGGAGCCGGTGGTCGACGGTGAGGAGGGCGCCGGTGTCGGCGTCGTGGAAGAGGCGTTCCCATCCGGGTGCGTTCGCGGCGAGGTCGAGGGCTTGCACGATCGGGATCGTGCCGTGCCCGCACAGCCAGGCGCCGTCGGGTGAAGAACGCGCGGGAGGAGCGCCGCGCGGTGCGGGGGCTGGTGGGGTTCCGAGGTCGGGGAGGGTTCCGGTTGCGGCATCCGCGTTGTGGCGGGCGGCGACGGTGTCGAGGAGGGGTCGGGCGGGGATGGTGATCTGCACGTGCGCGCGGATGCCGGACAGTCCTGTGGGGACGCCGTCGGGGCCGGTGGTGGGGGCTCCCGCGAGGAGCAGGTCGGCGAGCACGTCGGCCTGCCGTTGCGCGGCGGTGCGCGCGTCCGGCGCGTCCGGCGCATCGGGGGCGGTGCGCGCGTCCGACTCGTGCATCGCGGCGGGGGCGTGAGGCGCGGCGGGGGACGCGATCCCGAACGCCGCTCCGGATGCGGACGCGGGTGCCGCGGGTGCGGTTGCTGTGGCGGTGTGGTCGGTGTCGGCTGTCTTCAGTTCGGACGCGAGGGCGCGGAGGCGTTCCAGGGCCGCGTGCCCGACGAGGGCGGGGAGGTAGGCGTGCAGCCATCCCATCCCGTCGCG